>SKWY01000433.1 GCA_007128675.1 Deltaproteobacteria bacterium
AGACCGTCCTCTCGGGGTTGGTAATGGCCTGCCGCTTGGCCACTTGGCCGACGAGAATCTCGTCGTCCTTGGTGAACGCAACGACCGAAGGCGTCGTCCGACCGCCCTCTTCGTTGGTAATAATCTTTGGCTCCTTACCCTCCATCACGGCAACGCAGGAGTTTGTCGTTCCCAGATCGATTCCTATGATCTTGCCCATCTCGCCTCCAGCCCGCCATGAGCGGGTAGTCTATATGCATTGGGTTTCGAAAATTACGAAGGGGCACCCGCCCCATCTGGCGCTGCGAAGGTAACCATTTGATTCGCTGGGTCAAGTATCACTTTCTTTCTTGAGAGGGGGCTCATGACGATCGGGTGCTGCCAATCAATGCGGGAGAAGGGCGAGGATAGCTGGTCTGCTTTGGCAGGGACGCGATTTGCCCGCTCGGGCAAAGGTTACTTCTGGAGCCTCGTCATCGTGTTAGAGTGTGGGACATTGGGAATCACCAAAGCCCACGGCATGTCGTTGGGGGAGGTGCTGGAGCAATGAAGCTGGATCGAGACGAGATGCTTGGAATAGTTGGGGTCCTGGTGCACACCATGGATCTCGACCAGCGAGCGGCGCAGGATGAGGTCTTTTTCCTGGATAGGTTTTTGGATCGGGTCGGTTTTGCAGGGGAAGAACGCGCGAAGCTTATCGACCAGGCCCGAAGCGGGGCGAGTCTCGAGGATCATGTAAGGCGCCTCGAGAGTCGTCGGGCACGAGTCTATGCAATGCAGCAAACGTTGCTTCTCGCTCTCGCCGACGGAGACTATCGAGTGCTGGAGCGCGCTGCTTTGAAGAGCCTTGCCGAGAGATTGTCCATAGACGAGGTGCTTTTCGAGGATCTCGAGCGCTGGGCCATCGAGGGCGCCGACTGGCAGATCAGAGGTGCCGCTTTGCTCGCCAGGTGACCGCCTAGAGTCTGGGCGCCGAAAGAGAGTCACATGTACAAGCGCATCTTGGTGCCTACTGATTTCTCCGAGTTTGCAGACCGGGCGGTGGAGCACTCCGTGGGCCTTGCAAGAACGGTGAAGGCCGAGATCGTCTTCCTTCATGCCTTTGTTCGGCCCATGGTGCCGGCGTTGCCAGCGGGAGAAAGGGCCCTTCGCCAGTACCTGGACGAGTCTCTTGAAGCGGTCAACGAGCAGCTGGAGTCTCTGGCTCGCCGGCAAGAGGGTGTTTCTTGTCGCGCAATTACCACAGAGGGACGTCCAGCCGATGAGATAGTATCGGTGGCCAGCTCGGAGGCTTGCGACCTCATCTGTATGTCGACTCATGGCCATGGTGGACTGGCCCACGTACTCTTGGGCAGCGTGGCCGAAAGGGTCATTCACAGGGCACCCTGCCCGGTACTCGTGATTCGGGTAATGACCCCTCGTCCGAAAAAGAAGAGGCGGCCACGGCGACGTCGGAAGAAGCCCGGCTCCAGGCTGCGAATAGACGAGGACGGCGAGCAATAGGACCGCGAGAGCTTGATATGGCTTTTTATAGGTGCCGTTTCGGGCGGCTCTTGCTTTCCTGGTGCTTACCGATCATCGGGCCGGTTTCTCACAAGGCTCGGAAATGGAGGCCAACTGTGCTTCATTTGCAGCTACTCTTCGCTTTGCACTACCTCCTGATCGTCGGGTCGTTCTATTGAAGGCCTTGGCAAGCGATCGATTTAATTGAAACAGTCGCACCTTTGGGCGCAAGAGGGGCTTCACCCGGAAAGTGACTTGATGGAGTGTCGAGAGCGCGTGGGAGCGCGGCTTTGCGAGCGCGATGAGTCGGTCAGCGGATCGCGGGCGGCGTCTGATACCCGACGATGGGGCCTACCGCGATGGGGTTGCGGTGACCTGCGGCTCCATGTGATCCTTGCGAGCAGAGAGCATGGGTGAAGGAGACATAGTCAGTGCCGGACCTCGACGTGGAGCCTCCCTCCGCTTCAAGCTCATCCTCTTTGTGGCCACCCTCGTATTGCTCGCTGGAGGTGCCACGGCCCTTGTCTCCATTTCGCGTGGATACAGGGCTTCCCAGCAGCGGATTCACGTTCAGCTCGAGAACCTCGCTTCCTTGATCGCGACTGGCGGCATGTCCCGGGATGCCGGAGGCGGAATAGATGGCAAGGCTCTTCAGGACTTCGTCAAGAGGGCACAGAACCTGCAGCTCCCAGTTGCATATCTACTTTTCGAGGACGGGGACGGCGTCATCGACGAGGAGCTTTCCGCCGTCAACGCAGATGTTCTTCGAGAGCTTTCCATGGATCTCGCCTCGCGCTGGGAAGAGGGACAGGACCATCTGGAGGTGCTCGAGAGCCTTCGCGATAGTGGTTCTCTTGGTGCCTCCCACCGTTCACTTAGCGTCAACCTGATGGACGATAGAGGGACGCTTCGCTGGACCCTGCGGGTTGGGATGTCCTCTCTGGCCGACTACCGGCAAACGCAGAGATACGTAGTGGAGAGCGCGGCTATTGTAGGAACGTTCCTGATTCTTGCCTCGTTTTTCGCGGCGCTGGTCGCAAGCCGTCTGATTGAACCGCTACGAAGGCTCTCGAAAGCAATGGCCCGTGTGGGAGAGGGAGACCTGGATCAGGACCTGGAGGCGAGCTCCGGCGATGAGCTTGGACAGCTGACTTGCGTATTCAACTCCATGACAGCCGGGCTTCGTCAACGCGAACGCTTGAGGGCCACCCTCGGACGGTACGTCTCATCGGAGGTTGCGGAGAGAATACTCGAGGAAGCCGATGATCTCGATCTGAGAGGAGAGGTTCGTGAAGTCTCCGTGCTGTTTCTCGACATGCGAAGCTTCACTTCCTTGGCGGAAAAGCTTCGGCCGCAAGAGATCGTGGAACTCTTGAATGCTTACTTCGAGATCATCGTCTCCAGCATTCTGCGATGCGATGGGGTGATAAACAAGTTCATCGGCGATGCCATCATGGCGGTCTGGGGAGCTCCCAAACCCACGGCGGATCATGCCTGGAGGGCCGTCAAAGCCGCCTGGATGATTCAGCGATCGGTGGGGGCCTTCAATTGGGAGCGCATGAAGCGACGCCAAGAGGTTATCCACATTGGGATTGGAATCAATACGGGGGAGGCCATCGCCGGCAATGTGGGCACATCGGAAAGGCTGGAGTATACCGTCATCGGTGATGAGGTGAACCTGGCGCAGCGCCTGGAAGGGATAGCACGACCAGGACAGGTTTTAATCAGCTCCTCGACCTACAAGAAGGTGTCGCGTCGGGTGACGGCAAATATGCTAGAAGAGGTGAGGGTCAAGGGTCGAGAAAATCCCGTTACTCCATACGAGGTCGTCGACCTCGTGGACGATGAGACTGATGGCGCCTGTACGGCCAAGACAGGTTGAAGACATGCAAGAAATACGAGTTCCAAGGCTGTGGCTAGGGCTGTCTAGCGTTGTCCTCATCGGCCTGTTCGCTCTGGGTTGTCCCGATGATCCGACCAGCGAGCGAGAGATCACTATCGTTCTAGAAGGTGACGCCGAGGAGCTTCAGCAGCGTGAAGGTCAGCTGGCAAGTCAGCTCGCCGAGATCGAAGAGGAGCGTTCTCGGCTGCTGAAGGAGCGCGAGGCGCTTCTCGCACAGATGGAGAGCGGAGAGGATCTCACAAGGCTCATTCGTGACCAGAGGAGCTTGTTGGAGCGAGAGCAGGAGCTGCGGCGGCGGGAGTCCTTGGCGGAAGCCGAGCGTTCGGCTCTTACCGATGAGGTCTCTCGCATCGTCCAGGTTTCCTCTTCCGAGGGTGTCCCCTCTGACTCCGGAAGTGAGGACCCCGGTAGGGTTCGAGATGTTGTCAGACGAGAGGCGAGCATCTCCTCGCGAGAAGCCGAGATAGCCGCTCGCGAGAAGGCAATAGCCGAGCGTGAGGCCAGGCTGGCGCTGCGTGAAGCCGAGGTTTCTCGTATCGATGCCGCGGTCGTGGAGGCTTCGGCAGCGGAGCCCGGACGGCGGGTTTCGGCATCGAGGGTTCAGAACGCGCACCGCAGAGTTCGTCAGACCATGACAAGACGAGGTCTAATGATGGAGGACCTTCCACCCGAAGTTGCTCGTCTGAATCGACGAGTCTATCAGCTCTCGAGAAGAGGGGCTTGGGCCGAGGCGCTCGATACGGTCAGTTCCCTTTCGGCGGCCGTTTCAGCCATCAGCATCGATGAGGAGTTCATACAGGCCAAGATGGCTCGCCTCTCGAGAATGAGGAGGGACAAAGAACTCTCGACCGACCAAGGGCGGGAGGTTGAAGAGTTGCTTGCCTTGGCCACGGCCGCTTTTGCAGATGGGAACTACCAAGAGGCAAACACTCATCTGAATCGTATGTTCGGTATACTCTCCAACTAGGCGGCCGACCCGCATACGGGGTCCGATGGTCCGCGAAAGAAGATATGTCTCGAAAACCGAAGGTGATTCGTAAGCTCGCCTTGGTGCCGGCACTTCGCTGGGCGCAATGGGTCCTGTTGTTCGTCGCGGTGCTCTTGCTTGTTCTGGGACTCCCCGAGTGGGCATATCAAAGAGTCCTCGATGGCAGACTTCCATCTTATGTGCTCCTCTTGCCGGCAGCGGTGTTCGGGCTCTTCTTGCTGGCTTTTGGAGTCTATCGTTTTCTTCTCGTTCGCGCCGGCCGCTACAATGCAGCAAAGGCGTTCTTGCAAATTGGGTTGGGCGCCTTGGTCTTCACCTTGCTTCTGCCGCACAACATCGCCCGTTTTCGCGCCCTCGAAGGCGACGCCGTCCTCGTCGACCTTCTTCCTCTGCTTGAATCGGAGGATCCGAAGGTGCGCGCCGTTGCCTGCGAGGCCCTGGCGGCTCGTCCACTGGACGAAGACGACGATAGGGCTCGCGACCTCGCTAGGAAGCTGGCCACCGAAGACCCGGATCCCAGAGTCCGAGCTTCCTGCGGTGAGGTCGAGTGAGCCCAAAGCTCAATTGTTTGGGTGAGGAACGTGCCGAACCGGCCTGCGACCAGCCGGCTCGGCATAGTGGGGGCCAGCTCTAGTTGGCAAGGCGTTCAGCTATCTTTTTGCCTACCTGGCGGGCTTCCGGAGTGCCGTCGCCCGACGCTATGCGCTCTTGCATACGAGAGTACACCTCGCCGGAGGCCGTGTCGGTAGCCACCACCGCGAAGGTTGCCGACCCACCGCCTGTGGCCTGAAGCCTTGGGGATATTTTGAGAACGCTGATGTCGCCAGGTATTCCCACAGGTTGGCTGGTGTGAGCTTCACAACCACCGTCACGCAGACCGTCCAACAGGGCCCTGAAGACACGATTGCCATCGAGATCGCCGGTAACAGTAGTTTGTTCCACCACCACGACCCAGTCTCCGCACATGGGCACGGTCGGCTCAGGTGCAGCTGTAACCTCGGGCTCTAGGTGTGCCTCTTCTGCTTCTGCCTCTGGCAGGGGATCGGGCTGTGCATCGCGACGACAGCCGAAAAGAGCCAAAGAAAGGGCTAGGAGGGAAATCAGAATAGCGGTTCGGTTCATCTTGTCTTCTCCAATCATCATGTAAG
>SKWY01000084.1 GCA_007128675.1 Deltaproteobacteria bacterium
AGATGTGGTATCGACCCGAACTCCACGTGCTCTTTCCGAGACATTTCCCGCGGCATCGACGATCCGGGCCCGAAGCAAATGTGTCTCTTCATTCGCCAAGGTAGTCGATATGCTGGCCGAACCAGTCGTGACGGTTGCCTGGCCAATCGTCTCTCCATTGACCTCGAAGACTACATCTCGCCCCTCCGCATTGCTTTGAACCGTGAAAGAGACCTCCGGATCCACACCATGCCCACCTGCAAGCTCGGCGTTGATATCGCCATGTGGGCTCACTATGGCCAAGGTTGGAGAAATCGTGTCGACGAAAATCGTACGCTTCGCCTCCGGATTCTCGATTTGCGGACTTGATGGCCAAAGATTGGGATTGCCATTCTCGTCGGTAACGCGCGCCTTTAGCGCATGGCTGCCTTCGCCGAGCTGACCACAAACGATGGCTTCTTGTCCCGCCACGATGGCGCTTCCGAACGTGGTGCCGGCTATCGGGTTGCTGGTTCTTACTATCAGTTCCTGGCCGTCGGCTCCTTCGACTACCAACTCGAGGCACACAAGAGCCTCCACGGCATCGAGTTCCTCGGCGTTGATGTAGCCGTCACCATTGGCATCAGCGGGGACATCGAAGGAGACGACTCTCGGCGGAATGGAGTCGGCGCAAACCGGCACGGCCTCGGAATGGTTGTAGTTCCCCGCAAGATCGCGAGCCTCGACGATGAGCTCTTGATCCCCGTCCATCAGCAAGACTCCCTCGAAGACCGCGAATCTTCCGGCAACCCTCGAGTCGGCAATCACGTTGTAGCCGGGAACCGTGCATTGAGGGCCTCCCAGCTCTTCCCTGCCCGTTCCACAGAGCGTCAGAGGAAGTCCGCTGGACATGCCCGAGACGGCCACGTCGACCTTCGTCTCGATACCGGGCGTTTCGGGAGCTTGGTCGCGCAGGAGGTTGAAGCAAGGATCGTTCGGCAAAGGCCTCGTGATGGCAACCTGAGGCGCCATGGTATCGACCCGCACCGAAACCATGGACATCGCGATGTTGCCGGCGGCATCCTCCGCGACCACCTGAATCACCATCTCGTCATTTTGCTCCATCGTGTAGGTAACAGAGTCGAAACGCCAGCCCGAGCGCGTCTCCGGGCAAACGAGATGTGGGCTCTGTCCAGGCTCGATCTGTTCCCAACCGTCCGACTCACGGAGCAGGAAGAGATGCACGGGCAACCCGTCATCTACACCGGCATACTCCACCTCTATCTTCTGGTGAAAGCCGTCGAGGTGAGGAGCAAGATCGTCGATGGCTCCGAACACGTGCCCATCTCTAGGCCACATAACCTCGAGCTCCGGTGGAATGCGATCCACCACAACCGTCACAATCGATTGTTCACTAGTATTGCCGGCCGCATCCGTAATCGCAAAGGAGAGACTACACGTCGAAGGATCCTCCACGGTGACCCTGGCCCGAGCCTCTACATCCTCACCGAATCTGGCAAAGGTCAATGAATGAACTCTGGGTTCCGCTCCATCACAATCGACCGTCAGCTCACCCGTCGCCCCGGCCGTAATGATCTCACCGCTCGAGGGGTTTCGTCCCACACCTCGAAAGAGAATCTGAAAGCCCTCCTCGGCACTCGCATCGATGCTCGATGCATTGAACACCTCTCCATCGGAAGGCTGTAATATCAATGCTTCAGGAGCCTCGAGATCGACTAGAACCGATGATGTCAGCGCTCGGCCGCTGTCCCCGCAAGCAGCGTCCAAGACGTTCTGACCGTGGCTGGCTCCAAACTCGGTGGTGAAGAGGACCTCGTCGAATACGGCATGCCCATCCTGAAGGGTGGCGGTGAACAGCGACTCGTTTCCGCGGGCATCGAACAAGGTCAAGATGACCTCTTCGCCTTCCGGCAAGCCGCTTCGAACACGCACGTCATGAAGCACGCCAGTGTCGGGGCTAGCCTCGGGATCGTGGGCCGGGCCTATTGCCGAGCCATCCATGGGCGAGACTATGTTGCATGTGGCAGCTCCCGTATTGACGCTGGCCCAGACCGATGCTTCTCCGCGAAGACCGAGCTGGCCTGTTGCGATTGCACGAAGCCCAAAGTCTCCTTCTGGGAGAGTCACACCCTCGAAACGGGCACGGAGACCTGCCCCCGTGGTGTAGGCGGTCGCCAAGGGCGCGGCCCACACGGGGATGCCTCCGTCATCGTATCCAACCTGTAGTGTTACGGGAGTTCCCTCGGGCTCGTTGCCCACTTGCACGATTACATCGTACTGCAAGCCTTCGGTTTCCGAATCGACATCATCGTCCTCCACTATCATGAGGCCGGCGGTTGGCGAGACGAAGGTGACCGTGGGAGGATCGCCCGCCACAACGAAGGTGACCTCCTCGCTGACCGCGAGGTTTCCTGCGGCGTCACTCGTTTCAGCCAGCACCGTGTGCTGTCCGCTAGAGAGCGTCAACGGGACAAACGCCGCTCCACTAATAGCAGAGCTCGAACCCAAGACAGCACCGCTTTCTTCATCCAATACCGCTACTCCTCGCCCATCCTCGAGGCAAAGCGCGACAACCTCGATCAAGACGTCGGTCTCATGAAGAATCGCGCCATCGTATGGAGCAACGATTCGAACCTCCGGGGGGCTCAGATCGACCTTGAAGTCGACTGCTTCCGATTGGTGCTCCGTATCATCGAGAACCACTCGAGCCGCACAGCTCTGTGTCTCCTTGCCGCACCCGGCAGCCGAAAAATCAACCATCACCTCCGCTCGTCCGTCATCCCCGAATACACCCATTGCCGTGGGCGCCCCCAAGCACGAGACTCTGGCCTCCACGCCCATGAGCTCGGGCGCATCGCTCTGCACGACGATGGGAACACGATTCTCTTCGACGCCCGGATATTCCAGGTTGACGACCTCTCCCTGTCGAGGAGAGGTAATGGCGAGCGATATGGGACGAGCGTCTACCGAGAACCGCACCGGGCGATCCTTTCCGATGTTTCCCGCGGGATCGGTAATCACCACCTCCAGCTCGTAATCGGCCACGAGATCGAGATCGACCTCTATCCGGTATCTATTCGCGGCTCCGCTCTCACGGCAGCCGTCGATTCCCACCAAGCAGGAGTAGGTTCGAGTCTGACCATTACCCGGTGAATCGGTGCGAGTCAGGTGCACCTCGATCAAGGCTGCTCGCCACGGAACGGCAGGATCATCGAAACGCTCGAGGGCGGGAGCCTCGATGTAGACGTCGACCTGAACCCCATTGGTGGCGTCTTGATCCTTGTCCACGTCTCCGCGAAGAACCTCACCATCTGATGGAAAAAGCAGGATCGGCGCCGGTCTCACGGAGTCTACCCAGAAGCTCTGCGTCACTGATCGGCCCCTTGGCACCTCGTCAGCCACGGGCGTCACCTCGACATGGACACGAACATCGTCTCCATCCGGCAACGTGATCCGCTCGAACTCGACCTTCTCCAGGTCCACTATTCGCGAGTCGACTTCCTCGCCATCGACGAACAAGCTTGCCCTACCACCCAGACAATCCGCGGCCGGCATGACGAAGTCTGCTTGTATCCCGTTGGTCGGGTCCCCGTCGGCATCGGCTATCGCCTCTCGGCCCGGCACTCGAGGGGGATCTCCATCGAGGTTGAAAACTATGGCGCCCGCCGGCTGGAGACGAACCTCGCAGTCGGGAGTGTCGACCGTTGCCGATACGTAGCCCGTCCAGATGCCGGCCTCGGTAGTCACGACCCCGCGAATCAGGTTGCTCCCCTCGGAGAGATGAACCGCCGGAAAGGTAACTGTATCTTCGACGAAGATAGCCGTTGGAACCGGCGCACCGTCCACGGTCAAAGCAGCCGGAGCACCATCGAGATCGGCCTCACAACGAATCACCACGTCGTAACGCATCCCGACCCGCTCTGGCATGACATCGTCATCGGGCCCGAGCACGACTCCATCTATCGGCGCCACGAAAAAGCAGCTGACCGATGGTGGTTGTTCGAAGCGAACGGATATCTTGTGCTGATCCACGGCCTCGAGGTCATCGTCGAGGACCATTGCCGTCAACGTCACGCTCCCTTCCGTGTCGAAGGGAACTAGCGTAACGGCCTCGAAGACCACTTGCCCCTGCCTCGTTACGGACTCTCTAAAACGATGCGCATCTTCGTTCACTAGCAGCCGAACGAAAGTGCCATCGGGCACACAAGTATCGACCGAGGCCCTTACGGTGACCTGCATCCCGGCCCGGTTCGGTTCCTCGTCCATATGAGGAGATATTACGTCTCTGTCGGCGGGAGACTCGATTCGGATCCCGGGCACGCAGATCTCTTCACCGGAACGACAGCTCGAGCAGCCGGCGGCCAACAAGGCGACGATGCCCAGCATGGCCAGCATTCGTGCAGGCATTGCGCACCCTCCCCATGCTCCTATCAGACATTGCGGCACGTCATGGGTGCCAGCTCGACGCCGCTTTGCCTCCTTGGTGGGCGTCTTGATCCACATCCCAATAATACTACCCGGATTCGGGGCTCAAGTCATAGCAAGCTCGAACTTAGCCCACGTTTTCGTCCAAGGCGCTCGTAAAGAATCCCGAGGCATATTGATCGCTTGGGGGCGAAAGGAAGAGATGGTGTGCAAAGTAGTCAGCTCTAGTACGTCATCGACGGCTTGCTTCGCGTACGCATACGGGGGGCGCGGCTACGCAGAGCCGCATGGAGTGAGATGCCCCTGTCAGATCTTGAGCTTCTTGTACTCCTCGATGAGTTCGGGAACCGCCTTGAACAAATCGGCCTCGAGACCGTAGTCGGCAATCTGGAAGATCGGCGCCTCGGGATCCTTGTTGATTGCCACTATGGTCTTGGAGCCTTTCATGCCCGCGAGGTGCTGAATCGCTCCGCTCACGCCCGCCCCAATGTAGAGGTTTGGCGCAACGACCTTGCCCGTCTGCCCGATCTGAAGATCATTCGGCTGCCAGCCGGCATCGATTGCCGCGCGAGTCGCTCCGATGGCGGCGCCCAGAAGATCGGCCAGCTTCTCGATGGGCTCGAAGTTGCCCTTGGTCCCGCGCCCACCAGCAATGATTACATCGGCGTCGGCCAGCTGAGGCCGCTCGCTCTTGATCTCCTCGAGCCCGACGAACTCACTTCGCAAGCTCCCGGGATCGAGTTCCACCTTGACCTCGACAATCTCGGCCGTCTCGTCGCTCTCGCCCATAGGCTCGAACTCGGTGGGTTGTACGGTAAAGAGCTTGACCGGAGTATCGATTGTGACCTCCGCCAGCACAGCGGCGGCCCAAACCGGTCGCGTAAGCGCCTCTCCATCGACGGCAACTACATCCGTAGCCATGCCAGCATCCAGGATGGCCGCTACCCGGGGCATGAAGTCTCGGCCATGAACCGTGCTGGCGGCACCAATCCAAATAGCCCCCGTGTCCTTTGCCACGTCCGCGGTGACCTTGGCATAGGCTTCGGCCAAGGGATGCTCCAGACCATCGTGCTGTGCCAAAT
>SKWY01000217.1 GCA_007128675.1 Deltaproteobacteria bacterium
GGGCCTTGGGCAGCAAGTAAGGTGCGTTGCTCATCGATTCCATGCCACCGGCAACCGCTACGTTCACCTCGCCAAGGGCGATGGCACGGGCCGCGAGAATCACGGACTGCAGGCCAGAGCCACAAACCTTGTTCACCGTGGTGCAGGGAACCGAGTTTGCAAGACCCGCTCCGAGCACCGCCTGTCGAGCGGGTGCTTGACCGACCCCACCTTGTAGGACGGAGCCAATGAAGGCTTCCTCGACCTCCGTCGGGGCCACCTTGGCGCGCTCAACGGCCGCCTTGATGGCGGTTGCGCCCAGCTTGGGGGCCGGAAGGCTGGAAAGAGAACCTTGAAAAGCACCGACCGGGGTCCTGGCCGCAGATACGATTACGACATCACGTGCCATGCTGCTTCTCCTGTTGAACGATTCAAGTGTTGGAAGAGTCGGCAGAATCGCCCACGCAACCGGCCTCGTCAAGGGGTGGAGGACGAGGCTGGCTCAATCGAAACGAACGATGGGCCAGCCTGCTGTCTTGGCATGGCGGGACAATCTAGGGTCGGGGTTCACCGCCACGGGATTACCCACGACCTCGAGAAGTGGAAGATCAGTGTAGGAGTCGCTGTAGAACCAGGCCTCCTCTAGGCTGGCTCTTCTCTCGTCGGCAAAGGAGAGCGCCATCTTTAGCTTGCCCTCGCCGTAGCACATGTTTCCCTCGACGCGCCCCGTAAGTAAGCCGTCCGCTCCAACCTCTAGGCGGGTGCATACGAGATGCTCCACGCCAAGCTCGCGGGCCACCAGAGAGGCACCAAACTGGGTGGATGCCGTGAGGATAGCCAGGTCGTGGCCGGCTCTCCTGTGGGCCTCGAGGCGACCGACCGCTTTCCGGCTGATGGTAGGGCGAACCATCTGTCGATGCCAGCGCTCTATCCTCTCCTCTAGCAGTCGAGCATCATGCCCAGCGGATAGGGCTAGGGCGCGCTCGGTAACCGCTCCCATATCCATTCTGCCCAGCTTGTACTGGAGGAGCCAGACGAGGCCGCGCAGCACGTCGAGCCTAGAGAGGCGGCCCTCCTGGTGCTCGAACCTTAGCCATAGGGAAGCGCTATTTGCCGTCAGAAGAGTTCGATCCATGTCGAACAGGGCCAGAATCGGAACATCGCCTGATGGCGTGGGGTCTTTCAGTTGCATTGGGATTGCCCTTACTTGAGCACATCCACGTAAACGTTGAGTTCCAAGGTTGCGGAATCGGTGGGGCGCGTGGTTTCCAGGTTCGTGTCGAAGAGCATGGTCGCTCTCACGAGCACCAAGTATCTTTCGTCCAAGAGGTGGTCAATCATGGCGCGTCGACCTCCTGGGGCGAAGACGAGTTCACCATGCCCGATTTCTAGCCCCTCCAGGTGACCAACCAGATGGGCCTCGTCGAACTCGAGACCGCCCTGCCCCTCCGTCCCGACCCGCACCTCCAAGTCGATTAGGGGGTGCCTGAAGTCCGAGTCCAGGCTCCAATGAATGCGGCGAAGCCTGATCTCGAAACCCTCGCGAGGAGCAGCAGCGAGGTCGGAGCCCAGCTGTTGAAGCTCGGATCTGTCGATTAGCATCGCGATATCGAGGGGTATGAGCATCGAGACGGCGGGGAGATTGTCGGGCCAGACGGCGGGAACCTCGCCGCCAAGACGTTCTAGCATCGCGGGATCGAGGCGAGCCTCGATCTCGTTTACGGCCGAGAGCCCAAAGAACGACATGACCATCTTCATCTCGCTAGCGAAGCGAATGCGATCACCACATCCCGCACAGAGGGTGAAGACAATCCCTACGGCCAAAGCAAAATGAGCAAGTCGCGGCATGGGCAGGCCTATGGGATGCCTTTTGCCGAAACGAGATCGTCGGCAATCGTGTAGGGGTCCGCCTTTCTTGCGGCAATGCGATCGAGGATCTCATCGAACTGGCCCTGTTCGGCATCCAGCTCCGCGAGCACGCCGACTATCAGCCTCTCACGTAGCGCCTCCATGAACTCCAGCCTTGCTCGATCCCGCTCGCGACGTTTCCAATCCCCACAGCGCTTCAGATGCGTTCTGTGGTTCTCGATGACGTTCGCCACATCCGAGACTCCAACACCGTCGGTCGCCACCGTTTTCAAAATCGGGACCTGCCAGCCGTCTTCTCCGAAGCTCTGGGCTACTCCTCGTGGTGCATCGGCCCAGGCCCCTTGAAGCGATGCGGTGCTCGGGCGAAAGAGCTCGAGCATTGAGCGAAGATCCTGCACCGATCTATCCGCGCCCTGCCTGTCCGCCTTGTTCACGACGAAGACATCGGCGATCTCGAGGATACCCGCCTTGATGGCCTGAATGTCGTCACCAAGGCCCGGCACCATCACTACGACCGAGGTGTGAGCCGCTCGGGTAACCTCGATCTCGTCCTGACCAACGCCAACGGTTTCGATGAGGATTATGTCCTTCCCCATGGCATCCAGCACACGAACCACATCCAATGTGCTTCGAGACAAGCCGCCTAGATGACCTCGAGTCGCCAGCGAGCGAATGAAGACGCCGCCATCACTGGCGTGTCGCTGCATTCGAACTCGATCTCCGAGTATGGCCCCCCCCGTAAAGGGGCTCGTCGGATCAATCGCGACGACCCCCACCGTAAGGCCCGCTTTTCGCCAGTGAGCGATGAGCTGGTCGGTCAGCGTGCTCTTCCCGGAGCCAGGGTTTCCGGTCACCCCCACCACGAAAGCTTTGCCCGTATGGGCGTGAAGCTCCCGCAGTACGTCCCTGGCATGGGGCACGTCGTCATCCAGCTCGCGCATCAAGCGAGCCGAGGTCCGCACGTCTCCGGCGATTACCCCGGAGACTCTAGCGTCGACCTTTTCTTTCAATGCATGACTCACCGATCCGCCAACAGCTTTCGAGCTATCACCATTCTCTGGACCTCACTGGTGCCCTCGCCTATCTCGCAAAGCTTGGCGTCTCTGAAGTAGCGTTCCACTGGGAACTCGTTCGTGTAGCCATAACCGCCGTGAATCTGAATCGCTTCGCTACAGGCACGAGTGGCTGCCTCGGATGCGAATAGTTTGCCCATGGAGGCGGGAAGCGTGAACGGCTTGCCTTCCCCAGCCAGCCAAGCTGCCTGATACAGCAGCAAGCGTGCGGCCTCCATCTCGGTCGCCATGTCCGCAAGCTTCCACTGAATCGCCTGGAAGCTCGATATTGGCTTGCCGAATGCTTCTCTCTCTTGTGCGTAGAGGCAAGCTTCCTCGATGGCCCCACGGCCGAGGCCAACCGATAGCATCCCGATCGTGATCCGGCCCCGATCGAGGATCTTCAACGTATCAATGAACCCGTTGTTGACCTCTCCGATGCGATGGGAGTCCGGCACCTCCACGTTCTCCAGGATCAGCTCGGCGGTATCCGAGCTTCGCATCCCCAGCTTGCCGTGAATCTTGTTGGAGGAGAATCCAGGCGTCCCCTTCTCCACCACGAAGGCGCTGATTCCGCGTTGCTTCTTGGTCTTGTCGGTCACGGCCAGAACTACGAAGGTATCGCCTACGGTACCCTGGGTAATCCACATCTTGGTGCCGTTGATTACCCACTTATCGCCCTTCTTCACCGCGCTGGTGCGCATCCCCGCGGCATCCGAGCCGCTTCCCGCCTCCGTTAGCCCCCAGCCGGCGAGCTTCTTGCCGGACGCCAGATCGGGAATCCACCGTTCCTTCTGCTCGTCGGTGCCGAAGTAACGAATGTGGCTGGTCCCAAGGCCGTTGTGACTCGCCACTGTGAGCGCAAGGGAGCCATCCTGTCTTGCGACCTCCTCGACCACTATGGCTAGGGCGAGGGGATCCATGCCGGCCCCGCCAAGCTCCTCGGGAACGGTCACACCGAGGCAACCCATCTCACCCAACTCCTTTACGACCTCCCATGGGAACTCTTCCGTTTCATCCCACTTCTTGGCGTGGGGACGAACCTTTTCGGCACAGAAGGAACGAACGGTATCGCGAAGCATTAGATGGTCTTCGGAGAGCGAAAAGTCCATGAAGGTCTCCCGGTCTGGTCAGGGGTTGTCACAAGGATAATTCAGATAAAGTCGGTATACCTTTCGTTCGTCTCTTTCGCCACCACCGAGGGAGCAGAGAGTCGCCTCGAAAACCGAATGCTTCGGAGAGCAGAACTCAAACTGGGTACACGGCGCGCTTTTTCTGCCTCGAACGTCCAATCTTGTTCTCGTACATGGCGAAGCGGCGCGACAGCTCTAGACGAAGCTCGTCGGCCGGTACGATGGCGTCCAGCACGAGGTCGCTTGCAAGTCTCATGATGTCGACGTCACGAGCATAGCTCTCCGTCTTCTCTTGCACGAAGACTTCACGTTCAGTTTGGTCGAGCTCTTCAATCTTGTTGAAATAGACGGCATTGACGGCCGCCTCGGGGCTCATCACGGCTATCATGGCGCTAGGCAGAGCGAGCGTTGCGTCGGGCTCGAAGGCAGGGCCGCTCATGGCGTAGAGCCCAGCTCCGTATGCCTTGCGCAAGACGACGGAGATCTTGGGGACCGTGGCATCGCTGACCGCGGCTATCATCTTTGCTCCCGCCCGGATGATGCCCTGACGCTCCACCTTCGAGCCGACCATGAAGCCGGGAACATCGGCAAGAAATAGCAAGGGGATGTTGAATGCGTCACAGAGCCAAATGAACCTGGCGGCCTTGTCGGCGCTGTCGACGAACAAGACCCCACCCTTGAAGGAGGGTTGATTGGCTACAATTCCGACAGCGCGGCCATCTATGCGAGCAAGACCGGTCACGAGCTCCCGGGCATAGCGCTCCTTGACCTCGATAAACGACCCTTCGTCGGCTAGTGCTCGTATCACCATTCTGACATCGAAGGGTTTGTTCTGCTCCTTGGGAATGATCTCTTCTATGCCGGCGTGATCGGATGGCGGTGGTTTGGGGCCGACATGACAAGGTTTGTCATCGCAGGTCTGCGGAAAGAAGCGGAAGTATGAACGGGCAGCCTCGATTGCGCTCTTCTCATCAGAGCACACGAAGTCGGCGCAGCCGGATACCGAGGCATGCATGTCGGCGCCGCCCATATCCTCCATCGAGACCTTCTCGCCTATCGCCGTCTCCACCATACGAGGGCTTCCAAGGTACATGACCGCATTGCCCCGAACCATGAACACCGCATCGCAGAAGGCCGGTACATATGCCCCGCCGGCAGCGGAAGGTCCGAACAGGATGCAGATTTGCGGTACTCGTCCCGAAAGCTGGACCTGATTGAAGAAGATCCGACCGGCCCCTCTTCGGCCAGGGAACATCTCTACCTGGTCCGTGATTCTGGCACCGGCCGAGTCAACTAGGTAGAAGAGCGGAGTTCCGTGACGAGCGGCGCTCTCTTGTAGACGGAGGATCTTCTCGACGCTGCGCGCCCCCCAGGAGCCGGCCTTGACGGTGGAATCACTTGCCATCACCGCCACTCTTCTTCCGTCGATGCGCCCAAA
>SKWY01000221.1 GCA_007128675.1 Deltaproteobacteria bacterium
CATGCCTATCCCCTTGCTTGCAGCTCGTAACTTCCGGCTCGCCCCACCCCAGACTCCGGGGTCGAACCTTGGTCACGAGCAACCTCGTGAATTGGAGTCGTCTCTTCTCTTCTTCTCTCTAGAATGGCCGGTCGCCCCCCACTGGCGCCGGGAACCATACTTTCGTTGCGTTCATGCCTTCTCTTCTCGTCCCCCTAGGCCCCGGATCAGGCGTGGGTCATGTGATGGGGCACAATCTTGTAGCCAACACAGCCGTCCACCGGGCAGACATGCTTGCACATCAAGCAGCCAAAACAGCGGTCCTCGTCGACCTCGGCTCTTCGATCGTCATTCATGGCGATGGCCTGAGCGGCACCATCACGGCAGGAGAGCATGCACTGTCCGCAGCCGATACACAGTTCCTTGTCGATGACCGATACGGCCTGCTTGTCGTGGGAGAGATCGGAAGGATCGACGAGGCTCGGCACGGCCTTTCCGATGAAATCGGAAATGCGTGTGAAGCCCTGTGCCCGCATGTAGTCCGATAGCCCCTCGCACAGATCATCCACGATTCGATAACCGTGATGCAGGATGGCCGTCGTGACCTGGAGGGTAGTCGCTCCGAGCAAGAGGAACTCCGCCGCTTCTCTCCAAGTGTAGATCCCTCCCATTCCCGAGATGGGAATCTTGAGCCTGGGATCTCGAGCCATGTCGGAGATGAAACGAAGGGCCAGGGGCTTCATGGCCGTCCCGGAGAACCCACTCGAGGAGGAGCGTCCCTCCACGGTCGGCAGAGGAAGCCCCTTGTCGAGATCGAGGGCGCTGATGGCCTTGACGGTGTTGATGGCCGACACTGCATCGGCACCACCAGCCTGTGCCGCCAATGCCTGCGGGAGCATGTCGGCCACATTCGGGGTCATCTTTGCTATGACGGGGATCGAGCACGCCCCCTTTGTTATAGAGGTAAGCTTCTCGATGATCGCGGCGTCCTGACCGACCTTGTGCCCAGTTCCCTCCACCGTCATTTGCGGGCAAGAGAAGTTGCACTCGATCATGTCGGCGCCGGCATCCTCCGCCCGCTTCGCCAGCTCGGCCCAGTCGTCGGCGTGCGTGAGCCCCATGATCGACGCCACGATGGCCTTCTTTGGGAAGTCCTTCTTCAGACGAGCGACGTCCTCGAAGTTCTCCTTGGTGGTGCGATCGGAGATCTGCTCGAGGTTCTGTATTCCCACGACACGCTGTGCGCCCCTATGAAGAGCGTTGAGGCGCGGTGATGGATGGGTAATCTTCACCTCGTAATCCAGACCGATAGTCTTGTACATCACCCCGCCCCAGCCCATATCCAGAGCCATCGCGCACATGTCATAGTCGTTGCCGACAGGCGAGGAGGAAAGACAAAACGGGTTGGGGAAACGGACGCCGCAAAAATCCACGGAGAGATCGGCGAGGCTGTGGCTCTTGACGGGCTCATCGGCGCCGCCAAGGTAGGCGTGAATCGCGTCGGCGGCCTTCTTGCCATCGCCCACGGCGTGGACGACGGTCCCGGGCCCGCGAACGATATCGCCGCCGGCGAAGATGCCCTTTTGCCCTTTCACGGCGAGATTGTCGTCCGTGACGACCATGCCGCTTCCTTCGGGAATCTGTCCTATCGCCTGGACGACGACGTCGACCTTGAGCCTGAAAGACGTATTCTCGACGTCGCGAGCATTGTCCGGGACGAGCTTGCCCGGCTCCTTCCACTCGGTCTCGACGCCCTCGAGTCCGACGACCTTGCCACCCTCACCGAGGACCCTCGTGACGCGGTGCTGACCGAGGATCTGAAGACCATCGAGGCGGGCTTGCTCCAGCTCCTCTCGCTGCGCGGGAAGCTCGTCAATCGCCTCCAGGGCCACGGCATAGACTCGCCTGGCTCCATGCGCTCGGGCGACACTGGCCACATCCATCGCAACCGAGCCCCCGCCGATGATGGCGACGTTCTTGCCCTTCACCAGCGATGCGCAGGATGCGGAATCGACATGAGCCTTGTCCAGCAGCTCTATCGCCGTCGTCACCCCCTCGAGCTCCATGCCCGGAACGTCGAGGGTCCGAGCCTTCCAAAGTCCCGGCGCCACGAAGACGGCGTCGTACCCCTTGGCGAGAAGGGTGGCCGCCGGATCGCCGCCCTCGACCTCCGTGCCCATCTCCAGACCGACCCCCAGCTCACGCAGCATGGAGATATCGGCGCCAAGGGCTCCCTCGGAGAGGCGAGACTTTGGGACCCCATAACGCAGCATGCCGCCTGGCTCGGGACGTCTATCGAACACCGTTACCCGGTATCCCCGACGAGCGAGCCTGGCCGCCGCGCCAATGCCGGCTGGTCCGGCACCGAGCACCGCCACCTTCTCCTTCCTTTCCTTATCCTTCGCCGGAGGCTCGAGGCCATGGGCCCGGCCGTACTCCACGGCGAACTTCTGCAGCCCGGCTATGTCTATCGGCCGATCGAGCTTCTCCCGGAGGCAGGCACCGACACAGGTCTCGTCAGTGGGGCAGACGTAGGCGCAAGAGCCGCCTAGCGGGTTGTTTCCCATCACGGTGCGGGCGGCGCCCTTGAAGTTCTGGAAACGGATCTGCCGGATGAAACGGGCGGGATCCGTGCCGCCGGGACAGTCCGTGCTGCAGGGAGCATCGTGACAGAGAAGACAGCGCCCAGCCTCTTCGAGCGCCAGATGAATCGTATAGCCCCCATACGTCCCAGAGCCATTGGTCTCATTGGTCATCAAGAACCTCCTAGAGTTGTCGGGACCTCGAAAGGCACGTTTATCGAGCCTCCAGCGGCGATTGGTCAAGAGGACGTGAAATAATGTTCACGCCGGCGCATGAGCCTTCCCCCGGCATCTTGCCGACCCGTTGAAACTGGGCGCGCAGAGCAGCAAGAGCCTGAAGCATTGCTCCGTATCGACCTCAAACCTTCAAGGAACCGGGCTCGCAGGTGCCGGCGATGCCTTGACTCGCGCCCGCCCGCGCTCCGCGGGCCGGCTCATCGCCCTCGCAAAGCCGCGCTCTCCCTCGACACGGCATGTCCAGCTGACCTTTCTCTTGCGCCCGAAGATGCGACTTCTTCAGATGAATCCATCGCTTGCCAGAACCTTCGAAAGAGCGACTCGACGATCAGGCTCTCGGCCAAGGGCGCTTGCCTCAATTCGGCTTCCATGCTTTGCATAGCTAACCGCTGGTGGCCGGACGAGCTTCTGGCTCGTCGCAGCTTGCTCCCCCACCCTCCCCCGCACCGGCGGATCGATGACGATGGTCGATTCAACACGAAGCAGCATGGATGGAGACCGGGCAGCGCGGCTTCCCTCGGAAGCAAGGGAAGATCGCCTCGTCCCCGTCGCTCTCTCCGCGCGACACGCCCACCTTTGTCGCGAGCATGTGGATGCCCTGTTCGGCCCAGGGCACGAGCTGACGCCGGCGTCGGAACTCTCTCAACCGGGCCAATATGCCTGCAAGGAGACTGTGGAGGTCGTGGGTCCGAAGCGCTCCATCTCAGGTGTGCGCGTGCTCGGACCAGTGCGATCGGCCACGCAGCTGGAACTCTCGTTCACCGACGGCATCGTGCTCGGGCTGAACCTTCCCGTCCGGATGAGCGGCGATATCGCCGGATCGCCTGGAGCGTATTTGATTGGTCCTCACGGGGCCGTCAAGCTCGAGGAGGGTCTAATCGTCGCCATGCGACACATGCACTGCTCTCCCGCCGATGCCCGGCGCCTGGGCCTCTCCGACGGCCAGAAGGTTTATGTGAGGTACCCGGGGCCGCGAGGCATCCTGTTCTCGGAGGTAACCATACGAGTCAGCGAGAGCTTCAGCACCGAGCTTCATCTGGACACGGACGAAGGGAACTCGGCGGGCATCAAGTCGGGAGACCTCGTCGAGATCGTTTCGAGCATCTGCAAGGACCTTTGCGGCATGGACGGCTGCCCCATCGAGCCGGAGATTCGACAAGGCGTCTCCAGGCCGTTTTGTGGATACACCAGCGACAACGTCAGCTTCTTCAAGGGCTAGATTCCGATGGACGACGGGAAGAGCCAGCAGATCGAGCGTCTCATCGAGGAGATAACCGACAAGGTGGTCTCCGTCATGGAGGCCAAAAGAAGGGGCGAGGCCCGTCCGGTTCACTCTGGCCTCATCGAGCCCGGCCTTCTCTTTGAATCGTCCGGCCCGCCTTTGGCCGCCCCATCCTCTCCCCGGAATGGAGGCACCCCTGCAGGGTCTGCGTGGGGTGCCAATCCGCTCTCCCGAAGCCGGCCCAGAAGCCTTCTGGTGCTCCTACCCGCCGCCTCCTCCAAGCTCTCCATGTTCGCCTCGCTTCTGCCCCCCCTAGCCGAACGAGGATGGGCGGCAAGGTTCCTGGGATCGAGAGAGCTTTCGAGCGAACCCGCAATGATGGCCGGCATGCCCGCTCCGCCCAGCTTCGAGCCCCTCTCGGCCGCGATGGTCTCGCCTCTTCTCGCATCCATAAGGCCTCCCGACGCGATCCTCGTCGGCTCGCTTTGCTTTTCCTTCGCCTCTCGCCTGATTCGGCTAGACGATGACGATCCCTTCGTTCGGCTGATTCTCTCGGCGAAGCTCATGGGCCTTTCGGTCATGGTCCTTCGAGACGATCTAGAGGCCGCCGCGGGAGTGAGCGGCGAGATCCCCAGGCGTGCAAGCGAGCTTCTACGAGAGATCGACAGGCTCGGGCTGGAGGTTCTGCCCGCCGATGGCCTGGAGACGCGACTCGAGCGGGCGGCCTCGGGAGGCTCGATCGCGGCAAGGGGAGCGGGCGGGCTCATTACGGAAGACGACGTAGAAAAGCTGCATGACTCTGGGGAAAGGCGCCTCGTCCTCTCCCCACGGACCATAATAACGCCCCTGGCGCGCTCACGCGCCGCGGAGCTTGGGCTCGATCTCATCGAGAAGAAAGCGGACTGAAGACTATGCTTCTAGCGCGCGTACTAGGTAATGTCGTCAGCACCCGGAAGAGCGAAAAGCTTTCCGGCGCGAAGCTCTTGATCGTGGAGCCTGTCGACTTCGTCGATCAGAAGAGCGACGGAAAGCCGCTGATAGCGGTAGACTCGGTGGGGGCCGGCGAAGGCGAGGTGGTGCTCGTCGTTCAGGGCTCCTCCGCACGCCTCACGGACGCATCCAAGGACTCGCCGGTGGACGCGACAATCATGGCCATCGTCGACTACGTGGAGTACGAAGGCCGGCGAACATTCGCCAAGTCGGGCTGATAAAGGTGGAGATGCGCGCCTTTCGAGGCGAAAGGTAGGTAGAGATGTCGATCGATGAAGGACAGATTACAAGGCTCGTCGAGGAAGTCGTGGACAAGCTGCGCAGGGACGGCTCCCTTTCGGTGCCCCCACACGAACGCTCGAAGAACGGCGAGGCGCCCTCCACGATTTCGCACGCCTCTACATCAGGCGGGGCCTCTAGCCCTCGCGACGGCATCTTCGCCTCGATAGACGAG
>SKWY01000386.1 GCA_007128675.1 Deltaproteobacteria bacterium
CAACTCGCTACCCACATGGGCACGGACCAACTCGCTACCCACATGGGCACGGATCAAGTCGCTACCCACATGGGCACGGATCAAGTCGCTACCCACATGGGCACGGACCAACTCGCAACCCACGGGGGTACGGATCAAGTCGCTGCCCACGACTATGAAGTGGCCGTTGTGTCAAGCACAGATCCATCCCGATCAGGCTGTTTCGGAGCCTGCTAGATGGTGCGTTTTCATGCACCGTTCCGTCACCGACCCGCGAGACGAGCTCCGGGGGTATCATGACATTCAAACTAGAAGTCGTTCTGCCGACGTTCTTTGCCACACCTTTTTTGAAGCTAGTCTTTGCGCTTTGACGTTGATTGTGGAGTCGTGAATAGTTGGAGAAAAGGGGGCTTGCGATGACACGGCGACGATTCATGCTCTTCTTGGTCGCTACTTCTCTTTTTGCGACGAGTTGCAACGGCGCGAGTAAGGAATGCCAGACCGACGCCGACTGTAACGACGCCACGCTGGAGTGCCGTGACGGGGCCTGCAGCCCAAGGTGCGAGGGGGTAGAGTGCGACCTTGGCCTGGAGTGCGATGCCATCACCGGCGAATGCGTGCTCATCGAATGCGTGAATGACGGCGACTGTGATCACGAGACCATGGAGTGCCGCGAGAGTCGCTGCACACCGAAATGCGAGGGAGTCGAGTGCGACGCCGGTCAAGTTTGCGAGACTACCTCGGGCAGCTGCGCGCCGGCTCCTTGTGAGAGCGACTCGGAGTGCGGGGAAGAAACGCTGGAGTGCCGTGAAGGCCTCTGCACCCCAAAATGCGAGGGGGTGGACTGCGGCTCGTTTGCTGCCTGCCACCCCGCGACCGGGCAGTGCATCGACAGCGGCGACTGCCTGGAGAACACTCACTGCATTCCCGAAACCCGCTGCATGAATGGCCGTTGCCGGAACAACCTGTGCGGTCCTCCAGAGAACCGGCGCTGTGAGGATTCGGTGGGCTGCGAGCCGGGCACCGACTGTGTGTCCACGCCGGCTGGAGCATACTGCCTGGAGCCATGCACCTCTCACGTCGAGTGCGAGTCGGGCTGGTGCGAGGAACAGGAGTCCTCCACCATTTATGGCTACTGTCGTTCGAGACGGGGCCAACCCGCCGAATACTTCGGGCCCTGCGATGCGCACGGGACGCTCGACGGCCGATGCGTGGGCCCGTTCGAGGATTCCGACGTTGGGCACTATGGTTTCTGCCACGTGGTCGGAGATGTTCCGCACTGGGGTGAGTGCATGCCAAATTCGCACATCGACGCGGCCAACCCGGCCGACTCCGCCGTGCTTTGCGACGGCCACTGCCTGGAGTTCGAGGACGAGGCTTTCTGCTCGCAGTGGTGCACGTTTTGGGGTGCCGATCTGTGCAGTGGCATCTCTGAGTCGGAGACCTTCTACTGCCACGATCAGCAGTTCAATGGTTTCGGCTTCTGCAATCCGCTGCGCGAAGACATAGGGTTCGAGGGCGATTCTTGCGACCCCTCATTCTACGACACGCCTTTGGATCCCTCTTTGCGAATCCCTTGTATCGATGGGACTTATTGCGCGGAGGAAGGCGGGCGCACGGTGTGCATGCGAGCCTGCAGTACGCTCGTGGAGGAAGGCGAGGCCGCCTGCCAGGATCCGGACAAGACCTGCGTGACGACGGGCTTCAGCGAGTTTGTAGGGGTTTGCCGCTGCTCCGAGGGCTTCGCCGACTGCGGCGAGGGCTGCGTGCCGCTGAACACTATCGAGCGATGCGGAGCCTGTGATGTCGCATGCGAGCCGGCGCTCAACGCTTCGCCCGTCTGCACGCCCAACGGCTGCTCCATCGAGTGCAACGAGGGCTACTCGAGCTGTGACGGGGACTACTCCACCGGATGTGAGACAGAAGGAGAGTGCTGACAATGCGCAATCACGCCTGTCTGGGACTAATGGGTCACCACTATTTGGAAATCGGCTCGGAGATGACCTGTTGACTCCCGCGGTGCATGTTCCGCCCAAGGTCTCGCGCGATCTCAAGGCGGCATCGAGGCGGGCCGTCATGCCGGCATCGCGAGAGCTTTGGGGTGTCGCGCACACCGCCGGCCAGTTCCTATGATCCTGGCATGGGGGTCCGATATTGATGCTGGATGGAGCAGAGCCCCGGACAGAGCCGGGCCATCTGCCTACTCGAGTGCGCATGGATAATAGGCATCTGCTTGGGCGGTGCGGGTTGGCTGCTCGGAGGCGCTTGACTCGAATGTCTTTGCGACCAGCCCTCCTTATCGTCTAATTCGGGCATTGCGATGTGAGTTGCGGATCAGTGTCCACTCTGGGTAACCTATAGAGGTCACGTCGAGTCACTCACACTAGGGGGAAGCTATGTGCTCGTTCCTTCGTTCCTTCGTTCCTTCGTTCCTTCGTTCCTTCGTTCCTTCGTTCCTAAGCTAGCGTGCATCGCAGCCCTTGGTCTGCCGGTGAGCACGGCGGCCGCGCTCTGCGACAGCGATCCGACCTACGGGGACAACGTCAACAACCCGGGCATGTCCGCAGAAACGAATCTAAGGATTGTGAGCGGCGGCCGTATTGCCATCTCTGGAGGTGCCATCTCCTGGCATGACCCTGGTTCGGAGGAGCCCATCGCTGTCTACAAGCGCAACCCTTGCGACCTCCCGTCGGATCCAGTGGCCTCGCTTCACAGCGTCATCGACTACACCGAAGCTTCCCACTCGCACGATCTGTTGACCGGATACACGGAATACTTCAAGCTCATCCACGACTCCCAGGCGGTGCAAGCGAAGGGGGGACAGGGGCCTCTTCACTACACTGGACCGCGCGGCATATGGAATACCGCCACAGACAGCTTCGGAATCGGTGCGTTGGAATGGGGTTCCTACTGCGGGCCCGACCTCGTCGCGGAGGAGCCTTCCGCGGACAACATGGACGACTCACAACAATGGGTGTTCTCGAGGGGAGGCAACATTTTCTACTGCCCCACTACGCCATGCCTCGCCTCGGACGAAGTCAAGATCACCGACGACCCTTTGTACTGGGATTACGAGCCTCGGCTTTTCGACCAGAGTGTGGTCTTTACGCGCAGGGGAGGGCCCGGGCTCATGGAGACGGCCGTGGTAATGGTGGCCGACGCGCTCAACCCCGGCCCGGAGATCTGGATTGCCACGAATGCCCGGCGACCCGACATCTACGGGGACTGGGTTGCCTATGAGCAATGGCGCCCCGACCCACCGGCCTGCTCCTATCTTGACGGGGAAACCTACCACACCCAGATCCACGTCTTCGGGCCTTTGAGCGACAATCCAACAACCTACCAGGCCTTCGAAGGCGGTGGTCATCCCGACGATCCCGATTACCTGGGCAAAATGACTTTTGAGCGTCCGCGACTCACAAGCAGCCAGCTACTTTTCCTCAGGATCCCGCGTGACCCTTCCGAGAGCCCAATGTTGTACACCTATCCCGTCCTGCCACTCAGTTATTGGAAAGATAACCAGGGAACCAGGCACGTTGAACACGCCATACGCGATCAAATCTTCGACGCCTGGGATGAGGCGGGAACGACCGCCGTAGCCTACATCTTTCCTGGCCAACACTTGCCCGACTTGCGTTACCATTGCTTCGTCTACTGGTAGCCCGCGCTTCGCCAGAGAAGTCACCGGGAGATCTCATGACTGGAGGAAAACGCATCCCGGCTCTGATTACCGTCGTCCTGGCCGTCGTCGTGTGCGCCTGCGGCGATGAGGACCTGGAGGAGGCTCGGCCCCGAGCCCGGCTCGTGCAGTCCGAGCTCGACTTCGGCCGTGTTGGCCTGGGCGCGTCGCCCAAGCTCACTCTCGAGATCCGCAACGAAGGCGCCGGCACACTCGAGATCGAGGGCATAGAGATCACCGGCGAAGCCCATCCGGACTGGTTTAGAGTCTCGCCAGGGAGCCTGCGAATCTCTCCGGGAGCCGCCGCCGGCCTGACGGTCTCGTTCACGCCGCTCGCCGAGACCACCGCGTCCGCGATTCTTCGCCTACCCTCCAACGATACTGAGGCGGACACGCTGGAGGTCGCCCTCCGGGGCTCGGGCTTCATCCCCGCGGTGGAGGTCGACCCCGTGTCCCTGGACTTCGGCACGCTCGTGGTCGACACCAGCCTGACGCGAAAGGTTACTATCTCAAACTTTGGGGAGCATGCCGTACTGACACAGGCCCGGAGGCCGGCCGGCTCCGGAGCCGAGCATTTCAGCGTGGCCGAGGCGGAAGGCCAGGGCCTGACCCTCGCCCCCGGCGAGACAGGCCACATCGAGGTCACCTACTCACCAGCAACCGAAGGTGCTCACTTCTCGGTCTTCGTCATCGAGCCATGCGAGGGCTGCGCCGCGGTCTCCATCTCGCTTGCCGGAGAGGCGATCGAGTCGGGCCTACATGTATCGCCTTCTTCCATAAACTTCGGGATGGCGCGGCCCGAACAATCCCTCACCACGGAGGTCACCTTCCAAAACGTCGGCAACGTCGAGCTTCAGATCACTGAGCTCGACCTTGTGGACCCGGAGGACGAGGGCGCGCCGGTTGAGGCCTTCGGTCTCGTCCACCCGCCCCTGCCCTTGGCGGTGGATGCGGGCGAGACCGTCGCCGTCGACGTCGTCTTCAGCCCGCCCCATCTCGGCCTCCACGAGGCCCGCCTGGACTGGAGAACCACCGATCGGCGCAGCGACCGGGGCTACCTGCCGCTGCGAGGACGCGGAGGCGCGCCCTGGATCGAGCTTGTGCCCGATGAGCTGACCTTCCGCCTGACCGCGGTGGGCATCCCCGTCGAGGAGACGCTCCAAATCGCCAACCACGGCGAGGAGGACCTCGTGATAAACGCGGTGACCATCCCCGATGGCGAGCCCTTCAGGGTCATCGAGCCCACACCGTCCCTCGTGCCGCCTGGGGAGGCCCGAACAGTGAGAGTGCTCTTCGAGCCTGTGGCCGAAGGCACGGCGAGCGCGCTCCTTAGAGTCGAAGGCAACGATCCGCACGACCCCGAGGTGGACGCGGCCCTCCAAGGCGAGGCCCTGGACCTCGGGCCCTGCGACATCTCGGTCGACCCGGAAGAGGTGGACTTTGGCGTCGTCGAACGAGACTTGACGAAGACTCGCCAGGTGCGCCTGCGAAACCACGGCACCGAGGACGAGAGCTGCCTGCTAGTCTCGGTCGATCTCTCCGACGACAACAATGGGGCCTTCTCGCTGATCGGAGGCCCCATCGAAGGCGCGATACTCGAGGGCACCGAGAGCACAGCGCTAGAGATCGCGTTTCGTCCCGAAGAGCATGGAACCTTCGCCGGTACTCTAAAGATACACGTGAGCGATCCGGCAGAGCCCCTTCGCACCGTGGCTCTTGGCGGCGCCTCCATGGAGACCCACGTGATGATCGCGCCGGATCACCTGGACTTCGGCCCTCTCCCGGTAAGCTGCGGCTCCAGGGAG
>SKWY01000419.1 GCA_007128675.1 Deltaproteobacteria bacterium
ATATCCTCGGCGACCGCGCTTCCCCGTGCAAGGGAGACGCCCCCGAGCTCCTCCAGCTTCCGTTTCAAGAGAGGAACGTATCCGCTACCCCTGCTTTCTCCGTCCGGGTTCTCGTAGCGATGGATTCCGGATCGAAGCAGGCGGGCCCGTGAACGTACCGCATGGAGATGGCTCGGGTTGTTGGCCAAAAGATGTGTGCTGAATCTGGCAAGGCCATCGAATCCAGTGCCTAGAGGGGAGCTGTTTTCTTGGAGAGGGCGAGGCCCTTCGAGGGGAAGGCCGGACGAGGCCTTTCGTAGGGCTCGACGCTCCATGAAGCCGGCCGGCGGGAGCGGAGGCAGTGCTTCCAAAAGGGGATCGAGGGACTTATCGGTCTCGAGAAGCGAAGAGATAGCTCTCTCGAGTCGGCGGGCATCCTCCTCGCCAAACTCTCGTGAAAGCTCCCGAAAACGTCGGCTCGATTCACCTGCAAGCTCGAAGCGGTGTCCAGGTGAGATGATCTGAAGGTGAGGGGCTATCGGTCTTAGCAATCGCTGCGCATCCGTGAGCAGCGCTAGCTCCATCAACACTCGGCTTATGGCGGGCGAACTCTTTGGCCCGGGCACGAAGTCGGGCTCGAGGGGGAGCCGGTAGTCTCCATCATAGTAATCAGCGGAGCCTCCCTCATGCTCGACATGAACAACCTTGTAACCCCTTTTCGCAAGCAAGCATGCCGCGGATAATGGAGCGACCCTGCCGCCGAGGACCATTACATCGACTAGTCTTCGGGTCGTCATGCCTGCTCCCGGGGTGTGAAGGCGGCATCTTCGGGAAGTGAAGGAAAGAAGAGAAGGTCGGCTCGATGAGGCAGACCTTCGAAGAAGCGCAAGACATTTCCACAGCAGAGCCGTCCGTCCGAGTTCCATTCAAGGACACGCGGATAGAGAGACTCTTCCCGTAAGACTTTCTTCATAGCAGGTGCGTCATGGGGATTCGAGATGACGACCGCGATCTGGGCGTTCAGCCTTCCCGCGTGGATGGCGTCGAGGCTGGCCTCGAGGTTCGTGCCTGCTAAAGAAGCAAGAACGCCCAGCCGAATCGTCATGATGCTACGTCCTCCAACACCCCGTGAATCTGAACCCGGGCGCCGGACGTGCGCTTCACGACCTCTCCTATGAGAGTCGCCTTTTCACCCGCCGCTCGCAACAGGTTCAAGGACCTGTCCACATCCTCGGTCGGGACGATGACCACCATGCCTATCCCCATGTTGAAGGCCGCGTACTGCTCTTGTTGGGAGATGCAATCTCGAGACAAGAGTTCGAAGATGGGGGGCGGTTCCCAGGAAGTGGGTTCTAGTATGACGCCCACCTGTTCTGGGAGTCTACGGATCAGGTTGCCGGCAAGGCCGCCGCCGGCAATGTGAGCCAACAAGCGGATGGGTACTTCGGCTAGCAGCGAATGAATGCTACGCACATAGATGCGAGTGGGCTCCAGCAGGGCGTCGCCTACTGAAGAGCCAAGCAGGTCTTCCCGGGGAGCCATCAGGTCGATTGATTTTGTCTCGATCGCCTTGCGAGCAAGGGAGTAGCCGTTGCCGTGCAGACCGCTCGACCAGAGACCGATCACCGCATCGCCAGGCGTTGTCTTCGATCCATCGACGATGGCCGAGCGCTCCACCACGCCCACGGAAAAGCCGGCCAGATCATACTCTCCTTTCGAGTAGGACCCCGGTATCTCGGCTGTTTCTCCGCCAAGAAGGGCACAGCCGGCCTCGGTGCAGCCGTCGGCGATGCCTTCTATCACCTCCTTGCCCACCTCTGCGTCCAGCTTGCCCGTCGAGAAGTAATCTAGAAAGAAGAGAGGCTCGGCTCCGACAGTGACGATGTCATTTGCGGTCATTGCGACAAGATCGATCCCAATCGACCGATGCCGGCCCAGGTCGAGTGCGAGCTTCACCTTGGTACCCACACCATCAGCGCTGGACACCAGTACAGGAGCTCGAAAACGGCCGGGAGGCAGCGCGAAGAGGCCAGCAAACCCTCCTATTCCGCCAAGAACCTCGTGGCGATGAGTGCGTTCCGCCGCGGGGCGAATGCTCTCGATGAAGCGATTGGCCTCCTCTATTTCTACGCCTGAGTCCTTGTAACTGATGCGCGTCATGGCTTTGCTGCTCGAGTCGGTGGGTCTTTTACCGCGGCAATACCGAGAAACAGTACGCGGACCCGGGAGTCGGCAACCCTTGTCCCGACTCCCAATCGACGCACGATTCATCACCCCATTCGGCGGTTGGTGGAGCATAGCCCAAGTTTCCGTAAACGTCCTCGGCCTCCACGAACCAATGGACTTGTGTCCCAGGGGGCATCCCGGGGATACCCGCCACGAAGCGATCGGGTAGGACCTCTTCCATGGGGACGATCTGGGCACGTTCCTCGGACGCGTCGCGGAAAAAGAGTCGTACCTGTGTCAGACCTCGGTGCTCCAGAACCCTGGCCGCCACAGAGTAAGGACCGAGTATGTCCCTGGTATCTTCCAGTGGCGAGGCCTCGACGACGGGAGCCTCGACATTGGCACAGGCGCTCGAAAAGGGGAAAAGGAGGCAGATGAGAGCCGCCCTTGCGAGCAGGCTTCCGGGATTGCGGCCGAAACAAGTCCTGGTGCCCAAGGGCACGGGCCTCGAGGTTTCCCGAGGGGGGCTGTTTGTGCAATGCCAACTTGGTGGGAAAGCGGCTTCCTCCAGCATGGCGCGATTCTACTCTTTGTCGCCGCCGGTACAAGATGAAGGAGAAGGAAGAGAGTAATGGGGCATCTGGTCCTACATTTGGGAGGGCGCGATTCTCCGGCAGAGTATTGCGGGCATGAACCGCGATCCCGATTCGAAGAGAGCTGATGCCGAAGACGACTCCCGTTGGATTGGCGCCCTTCCCGGGTCGCTGGTAGGCTTCACCTTCCATGATCGGAAAGGAAATCCTCGAGCGACTATTGGGCTGGGTTCAGGAGGGGCTAGGTCCGGCCCACGCCGTGATCGACAAGATCCTGTGGTCTATTGTGATCATCGTTATCCTGTCGGTTTCTCGGTTTCTGATTGACCGTGCGGTAAGGCGGCGCACCGATGATCCGCAGGCAAGATATCGGTGGCGTTCCAGTGTACGGCTCATTGTGATTGTCACCGGAGTCTTCCTGCTTGGTAACGTTTGGGTAGAAGGAGTGGAGGCGCTGGCAACCTTCGTCGGACTGGTAGCAGCGGCTTTGGTTTTCGTGCTCAAAGAGCCCATCTCGAATCTTGCGGGATGGTTCTTCATAGTTTCTTGGCACCCATACAGGATGGGTGACCGCGTGCAAATCGGGAACATCTACGGGGATGTGGTCGATATTCGGCTATTCCAGACGGTTCTTATCGAGATCTGTACCTGGGTCGAGGCCGACCAGTCGACTGGCCGCATAGTCCATGTTCCAAATGGCCGGGTGTTCCTGGACTCGGTTCACAACTACACCCAGGGCTTCGCCTATATCTGGAACGAACTCATGGTTCGGCTGACCTTCGACAGTGACTGGCAAAGAGCCAAGGAGATTCTCACCCGGGTAGCTCATGAGCGTGGTGCCGAGGTGGTAGAGGCGGCGCGAGCAGATCTCGCGGAAGCTTCCAAGGAATTCTTGATTCAGTATCGGAAGCTGACTCCCATTGTCTATACCAGCGTTCGCGAGTTTGGGATTCTTCTTACGGTCAGGTATCTTTGTCGGTCTCGGGCTCGTCGTTCCAGTGAAGAGGAACTCTGGGAAAGGATCCTGGAGGCTTTCGCGGCCGAGCCTTCCATTCGATTCGCCTATCCCACGACCCGCTTCGTGGGCGCGCCGGACTCGTTATGGGCTGACATACGGGGGGAACAAGAACGCGACTCCACGCGGCGACCGGCAATCGGTGACGATGCGAAGTAGATTAGTGCCTCTTTGGGAAGAGAGATATGTCCAAGAAGATTCGTTCGTTGAAGGACCGGATGGCGAAGCAATGGGGCCGGCGATCCTGGAAGGATGCTCTGGAAGCTTGTCTCGAGCTTCGAGAGCTTTGTCCGGGGGATGAGCGCATACTGTTGCGGCTTGGAGAGCTTTACGAGAGGCTCGGACAGGTTGAACAAGCCGTTTCGGCCTTCAAGGAGGTGGTCGAACTCTATGCCGACGATGGTAGATTCGCGCGAGCGATCTCGGTGGCCAAACGCATATCGGCCCTGGATCCGACCGATGACTCGGTGAACAAGAGACTAGCTCTCCTGTACTCGGCCCGCGGTCTACCTGTGTCGCCACGCACCTTGGTGGCGCCGCCGGACGCTTTGCGCGAAGACGCTCCGCTTGCCTCTCCCGCTGCCGAATCCGGGGTGTCGTCGGACGAGAAAGAGACTGTCGAAGAAATCGGCCTGGAAGATGTCGGGGCCTCGCAAGGTGATAGCTCAAAGAGGCCTCGTCGTAAGCTGCGAGAGTCCGAGCTTCGAGAGATGGACTTGTCCGAAATGGACCTGGGGCAGGTGGAGATGGAGGTCATAGAGGCACGGGAGTATCCGGTGACGCCCCTCTTTTTCCATTTGGCCCCGGAGGAGCTACACGAGGTGATGCAGGGAATGCATCCGGTGAAAGTGAAGCCGGGTCAATCGATTGTGTCGCAAGGTGATGAAGGTGATTCGGTGTACCTACTCTGTGAAGGGAAGGTGAGGGTCCGCGTGCGGCGTCCCGATGGGGCTGAAGTGGAGGTGGCTGTACTAGGGGAAGGCGATTTCTTTGGTGAGTTTGGGGTCTTCACGGATGGTCGGCGTCATGCGACCGTGGTTGCCGACGGTGCCGTGGAGTTACTCGAGCTGCACCAATCAGAGCTCGAAAAGGTCGCAAAGCGGCATCCAAGGGTCAGGTTGGTGCTCCATCAGTACTACCGTGATCGGGCGGTGGAAACTGCCTTGGCTGTATCGAAGCTCTTCGGCAAGCTGGACGCGAAGAGCCGTCTAGACATTGCCGGGATGATTGAAGAGGTCACCTATGCCGCCGGTCAAATGGTGATGCAGGAGGGTGCCGAACCGCCGGGTCTCTATCTAGTGCGTCGTGGAAGACTCTTGGTGCGCACGGAAAGCCTTTCGGGAAAGGCCGTGCTTCTAGCGGAGCTCGAACCTGGAGACTTCTTTGGCGAGGTGTCCGCCCTTACTGGATCATCGGTCACCGCCGATGTGATTGCATTCGAGCCCTGTGAGCTCCTCAAGCTATCGCCAGGCCGGATCCAGGAGATATCCGAACGATGGCCACAGATGCAAAGCGAGCTCGAATCAGTTCGGGACCGACGCATTCACGAGACGATTGAGCGGTTGGGGACCGCGGGACCCATTTGATTCGGCGGCGATTATGGGCGAGGCTGCGCTATTCGAGTATCCGGTCGAATTGACACACCCTGGCTTGTCTTGGTAGCCAAGGTTTCTCACCATTTTTGGGCCGCATGAGGCCCC
>SKWY01000516.1 GCA_007128675.1 Deltaproteobacteria bacterium
GGAGGAACTCATCTCCCAGACATCACCGTGGTCGCTCCCGTTCATCTCCACAGCCTCCAAGAACCCTCGCCAATCGAGAAAGAAAATAGAGGGCCGCGACGAGCGCGAGCGGATGAGAGGCTCGATCACCACCGCCTTCTGGGCTACGTCGTGAACCGTGCCCATCACGCCGATGTGGGCGGCACCTTCGCCGGTTCCATGGGACTCGCCCGGCACATCGATGAGGAAGGCGTCAGGCTGCCGCCACTAATGGTGGTCCGGCACGGCGAGTTACAAGAGAGTCTGCTCCACGATCGACTCTACAGGCACGTGAGGACCCCCTTGGAAAGAGAGGGAGACATCCTCGCGCAGCTCGCGTCCGCCCGGGCTGGGGCGAAGAGGCTCCTCGAGCTTGCCAAGGCATATGGCCCCGACACGGTGCAAGCAGCGATGCAGGGCCTGGTGACCCATGCGGAGCGCATGATGCGCGCACGGCTCGCCTCATTGCCCGATGGACGGTTCGAGGCCAAGGATATCCTCGATGACGATGGGATCGGGGACTTGCCCATTTCGATCGAAGCTGCCATCACGATTCGAGGCGAGGAGGCCGAGATCGATTTCTCCGGCACCTCTAGCCAGGTCGAAGGACCCTTGAATGCGGTTCTCGCGGTTACGGCCAGCTCGGTTTTGTATGTGCTACGCTGCATTGCTCCCGAGGATATTCCGGCATCATCGGGACTGCTTCGGCCAATCAGGCTGAGTGCACCCAAAGGTACGGTCGTGAACGCCGTCTACCCGGCACCAGTGGCCGGAGGCAACGTAGAGACCAGTCAGCGGATCGTGGACGTACTCTTCGCGGCTCTGGCGAAGGCGCTGCCCGCCGAGATACCCGCGGCCAGCCAGGGCACCATGAACAACGTCGCGCTGGGAGGCATCAAGCCGGCGCCGTGGGCTTACTACGAAACCCTGGGCGGAGGCACGGGAGCCGGGCCGGGCTTCGATGGAGAGTCTGCGATTCACAGCCATATGACCAATACCTTGAACACTCCGGTGGAGGCGCTCGAGCACTGCCTCCCACTCCGAGTGGAGGCTCTGCGGATAAGGCGAAGCAGCGGAGGCAATGGCCTCTGGCATGGAGGAGACGGCCTCGAACGCCATTATCGATTCTTGGTCCCAACGGAGATCACTCTTCTTGCCGACCGCAGAAGACACCCGCCGCCAGGTCTTGGCGGCGGCGATCCCGGCGCCGTGGGAGAACACCTTCTCATCAGAAAGGGCCACGCCATGAGATTGCCAGGCAAGACCGTGCTCCAGGCGATGCCCGATGATCTTCTCGTGGTTCGCACGCCTGGAGGAGGAGGCTTTGGCACTCCAAGCAAAACGCGAGGTTCCGGTGATACATGATGAATGCCGTTTGCCATCTCGATAGTCCACTCTTTTTGGGGAGCGCGCCTTTGGCGCCGCTGCTTTGGCGCGGCATGCCAGGACAAAGGCAAGGCCCGGCTTTACGCGAGGGTTCCTTGACACTCAGCAGCCCGGTCCGGTATACAGGTTCGACCAGTTGAAGCTAACCCCCCTAAACATCAAGGGTTTTTTAGCATTCGGAGGCCACATGGCTAGCCCCAACACGAAGCCCGAGCCGGAGGCTTCGCAAGAGCAAGAGGCATCGAACCCCCGCTCCTCCAGCGAAGCCGGCGCCACGCCTGATGCAGGCGGATACTACGAGGGCATGAAGGTTACCGCGCCCGAGAAACGCGACACCTTCGGAAAGGCCTTCATCCATATCTTCGTGGCCGCAGCGGTCTTCGGTGGCGGCCTTTACCTTTACTGGGAAAAGGTCGAACGCGACAAGATGGTTCACGACCTCGCCGTCGATGCAAGAGCCATGTATCTTCGCGACAACTACCGCGATCTCATGGAGGCGGATCGGTTGTTGGACGAAGCTCTGGATATCAATGGCAGGCATCGCTACTCGCTGGCGACCAAAGGTCTCATAAATGCCTACCTCTGGCATGACCACGGCATGGAGGATCGCAGACAGGTGGCCGAAGAGTTCACTCGCCAGGCCGAGGAACGCTCCGTCCATCTGCAGGAACGCTACGGTGCGCGGGGCCTGCTCATGGTCATGGCCGGTGAGGAGGTCGAAGCCGAGAGGCTCTTGGTCGAGGACGTAATCAACGAGGGAGGAACCGGTCCCGCCATCTTCGGCTCCCTGGCTCTTTCCCAGCGGCTGCAAGGTAAGCGTGCCGATGCTCGCGGCTCCTTGCAGCGCGCCTCCGAGGCCGAAAGACGTACGCCGCGCTTCAACTACTGGATTGCGCAAACGTACTTCGACGGTGAGGAGCATCGAAACACTGCAAGATTCATAGAGCAAGCGCTGGATGTGAACCCCGACCATATCCCGACACTAATTCTCCGGGCTCGAAACCAGATAGACGTCGATGATGGGGATCTCGAGGAAGCATCCAGAGCCTTGCAGGAGATCCTGGAAAGATCGAATCGCGAGCTGTCACCGTACAACAAGGCTCTTGCCCTGGTCGGAATGGCCGAGCTTCACAATGCCGAGCGCCGTTTCGATGAGGCGGTCGCCTCCGCCGAGGAGGCCCTCTCACTAGCTTCCGATCTCCCCGACGCTCACGTCGTCAAGGGCATTGCGATGCTCAACTCGGAGCAGGACGGCGCTTTGGCGTCTATTCGCAAAGGCCTAGACATGTTCGAGCATATGCCCAGGGGGTATCACCGAGCCGCACGGGCCCTAATGCATGGGGAGCGACTGGAAGAGGCACGAGAGCTGATGGACCTATGGGGCGAACGAGTAACTCGAAATGCCGCCTATCATATCGCCTTCGGAAACCTTCTACTGGGAGGCGAAGAGACTGACGATGCCAAAACTCACTTCGAGCGCGCAATCGAGCTGAACCCGCGTGCGGCCGAAGCTCATTATAGGCTCGGACAGCTCGCGCTGGAGAACGAGGAGCTCGGCGACGAGCGTGTTGCCACCGCCATCGAGCATTTCAACGAAGCCGTGCGGGTACGGGAGCGCTACCCCGAGGTTTACGAGGCCATGGGCTGGATCTATTTGCAGCAACGAGCCTATGCCGAGGGACTGCGTCAGTTCGTTCAGGCTCTCACGCTCTACAGGGCACAAAACGTGGATCGTGAGAAGCTGGACACCCTGCGCGAGGAGGTTGGAGAGCTATTGACCGACCAGCGTCAGGGTCAGCTAGCCAGGGCATGGATTCAGGAGTCCCAAGAGCTGGTCCGTTGATTCAGCGTGACGCTCCTCGCCGAACGGAGCGATAGCTGCCGCTGACGACGCGCCACTGGTCGTCGTTCTCCTCCTCGAAGACCATCTCGAGATCCCAGCCTTCGGCGTTAGTCGGTAGGGGCCCATCACCTCGAGCAAGAAATGCCCGGGTCCGAACGTCTACGACGCTTGGGGACTGCAAGACGATCTCCGTATCGTAGAGCACCACACGAGTCCAGGCCCCTCTTCGAAGCTCGACGAAAAGGATCCCTCGAAGCCTATCCCGATCCAGGCCTCCTTGCCCCTCGAAGCGCTCGCTGACGTGCGTAAGCAGATCGCCGGGGTTCTTGTCGCCTGCCGCCTGGGTCATCTTTGCAAGAATGGCCCGAACATGCTCCTCCGGAGACTGCGGCTCCCCCCCGGACAGCAGCATGATGACGACGGCCGCGAGGGCTCCGAGCATGAGGAGAAGAACGAGCTTTCGAGTCGACATGGGCCAACGATAAGCCGACCGTATACTTGGAAGCGAGCCCAACAGAGCACAAACGAGCCAGATGCCCTCCCATGAGCAATACTCACGGCTAGCCCTTTGCTCCGCCCCTTGCTAGATAGAGCCCATGAACCCAAAACGTCGCTTCGAGCACTTCGCTTCATCGGTGTATTCCTTGCCCCTCATTCTCGCGCTGGCATTGCTCTTGTCGGCCCCGGCCGAAACGTTCGCCCAGGATCCCGCTCCTGAAGGAGGATCGCCGGAGCCGGTCGGCGTCGCGCCAGGGAACGATGGGCTCGAGCAAGCAGAGGAGGCAGACGAAGCAACGGGGACCCCGACAGAAGGGAGATACGACCCGGCGAGCCTGTTGGAAAGCCATGAGATCGACGGCACAGAGAACGGGGACGAATCGGACGAGGCGCTCGTTGAAGTCACCGATGATCCAGCCCAACCTGCCGATGGCATGGCCGGGGAGCCGCCAGCCGAAAGGCTCTCCATCACTCCAAGATTTCGGAGGGCTCGAGGTTTCGCGTTTCGTCTAGAAGGTGGGCGGGCGATGTGGACCCTGGACGGCGAGCAGATAGCGAGCCAACTGAGCCCCCAGCTACGCACCGAGGTGCAAACCTTGATGGTGGATGGTACACACAACGCTCCCGCCGTCACGATGCATTTGGCTTACAACTTCCTTGGACATGCCACTGTTGGAGCAGAGCTGACGGCGACCGGCTGGAGTGTCTTCACCCCTGGGCGGGGAGGAGGCGGTCTGGCCGCCATGACCTTGGCATGGCATCCGGCCGAGCTCTTGGCTGACCTGATCCCGATCGGTCTTTTCCGGCAGCGGGCATGGGATGTCTCCTTGTTCGGCGGCGCTGGGTGGGGCGCGGTCGGCAAGGACCGAGCCCTTCGGGGGATGCATACTCTTTTTGGTGCGCGCGCCGAGATATACCTGGCACCCTGGCTAGCGGTCGGCGGGAGCATCAAGCGCCATGGACTACGCTTCAGCGAGTATGTGATTCACTGGGACAACAACCGATTCGAGACCTTGCCCGACACTTCGGGTGGCTCCCTTTTCGTGCCAAGCATCAGTGTTGCCCTGCGTGTCCCCACCGGCAGCTAGATCATGTCCACCGAACCAACAGTGCTCGTGGTGGACGACGAGACGAGCAACCTCGACTCCCTCGAACGAATATTCCGGCGAGAGGGCTGGAGGGTGCTTACGGCGACTTCGGGAGAATCGGGGCTGGATATCCTTCGAGAAGAACGGGTCAACGTGGTCGTTACCGACCTGATGATGCCGGGAGGCATGACGGGCACCGATCTTCTTAGAGCTGCCCGCACCGTGGCCCCAGAGACCGAGGTCGTGCTGATGACAGCCTATGGCTCCGTCGAGGCCGCCGTGGAAGCCATGAAGGAGGGCGCCTACGACTTCGTGACGAAGCCCCTCAAGCGCATGTCGATCGTCAAGACGGTACGCCAGGCACTCGACCGCCAGGCTCTCATCCTCGAGAATCGAGCTCTGAAGGAAAGGCTCAAGGGGCTAGAGGGCATGTCGGGGGTCGTCGGCGAGGCACCAGCCTTCCGAGCGGCGATGGACCTCGTACGGCAGGCGGCACCTTCCTCGGCAACTGTTTTGTTGCAGGGAGAGTCGGGCACCGGCAAGGAGGTGATCGCAAGGGCGATACACAGTCTATCGCCCCGCTCCAACGGTCCCTTCGTGGCCGTCAACTCC
>SKWY01000136.1 GCA_007128675.1 Deltaproteobacteria bacterium
CATGCCTTTGGCCAAGGCTCTCGTCTTCGAGCTGTTCTCTCTGCGGACCTGGCACCTCGGCGGGGAGCTGCCTCGAGGGGAGCACGACCTCGATGATTGCTCCACCCTGCGCTCTAGGCAAGGCACGGATATGTCCGCCATGCCGCTCGACTATGCGCCGGCAGATGGCTAGCCCCATTCCCGTGCCTTCGTAATCCCCTGCGCCTGGAAGCCGCTGGAACTCGACGAACAACCCGTCGATTTGCTCTGGTTCGAGTCCGATGCCGTTATCCTTCACGCTGATTGTCCACCACGGACCTCGCCCATTCGAAGCGGAATTAGCAGGCTCCGTGGATATCTCCACGAGCGGAGCTACCTCCTTCGAACGAAACTTCAGTGCATTGGCGAGCAGGTTTTGGAATAGCTGCCACATTTGCGACCGGTCGGCTTCCACCGAGGGCAGCTTTCCTATCTCCACTCGGCCACCCGAAGCCTCGAGGCTCGACCGAAGGCTTTCCACCACCGAGTGGACGACGTCCACCAGCTCAACAGGCTCGCAACTCACCTCTCCCCTCGTGACGCGAGCGTGGAAGAGGAGGGCATCGATGAGATCCGCCATCTTCGTTGCCGCCGCTTGGATTCTTTCCGCGAAGAACGAAATCTCTTCGCATTCTTTTTTCGTCACGCAGGTGGAGATCTCCTGCGCATACATCCGAACAGTGAGCAGAGGTTCCTTCAGGTCGTGGGCGACGACAGCGCCAAAGCGCTCGAGGTCCTCGTTGCTGCGCTCCAAGTGACGCGCCGCCTCCTCTAGAGCCACCTGGTTTCGCCTCAACTGATCCTCTGCCCTTCTTCGCTGCTGGACCTCGAGACCCAGCCTCCTGCCCGCTTCCTCGGCGGTGAAGGCGCGGCGTCGCGCCAGCCCGAACCCAAGGACGCTTGCCGCTAGGAGCAGGGACGTCAAGAAACCAAAGGCCAGCACCAAGCCCGGCAAGGCGCTTTGCATGGCGCGCCACCGCGCTCCTGCCGGCCCCACCCTAACGGTCCAAGGCAAGCCATCCAGATCCATTGGAACGGAAACCGAATAGACACCCTCAATCACAGGCTCCGCTCCAAGCTCGATCTGCATTCCAACGTCGTCCTCGATCCGAATGAAGTAACGTCCGAGAACGACAGGCCCCAAAAGCTCCTCAAAAAGCTCGGGTATGCGTGAGATGGCGATTAGGTAGCTTGGCCTCTGTTCCCCGAACACGGGCAATACGACTGCTTCGCCCTCCAAAGGTCCATAAGTAAAGGGGGCGACGTAGCGTTCATCCCTCGAGGAGGAGGCCTCCTCCATGGCATCTCGAAGCTCGGGGGTCAGCCCGGGTTCCTCGAGCCAACCCACGCCTGGACGGGTTACGGCCACGTGCTCGGGATCGCCGGCATAAACCCAAATGAGCGCGTCCAGCGCTCTGGAGGCTGTGAACAACAGCTCGCTCTCCAGCTCCAAGACAGCGGCATCGGGCTCATCGAAACCAAGGACTCGCTGGGCCGCTCGCCCGAAGACCCCAACCTGCCGAAGCCGCCTCCCCCTCATCTCGGCCGCTACGTAGAGCGCCTCATCCTCCAAGGTCAGCTCCATAACGCTCTGTTCCCATGCCGCCAATGATCGAAACAGAAGCAGGGAAAAGGAAGCACCCACAAGCAGCAGCACCAATGGCAACCAGCTCGACAAGGAAGCGCGAAATGGCTGGGAGGCCGACTCTCCGGGACCACCCGCCCCCGGCCCGGCCATGGGATGATCCCTATTCTTTCCACTGCTCATGCGGCATCGCCGGTTCACGTTTCAAGCAGACGAGGGGCCAGCCACTCACCTCCTTCAGTATGGCTTTTCAAGCCGGCGCGGAATGAGGGATCTCCCGTCAAACTAGAATCGGGCCCATCGAGACATGCCACCGTCGAGGCACGCTCGAGAAGCCGGACAAACGACGTAGGGGAAAGGCCACGAGCCAATACCGAAGTCCACGGAAGAGACAAGAAGGGCGCGGCCTCACTTCCGTCGACGGATAATGATCGAGACCGGTTCCGCGAGGTTCGATCACGCGCCGCGCCGTCGCGCTTTCAATGAGTCCAGATAGTCGGCGCGAAGGATCTCGTCCTTCAAAACGTCGTGAGCATCGTCGATGGCGCGGCGTATTTCCTCGAGTTTGCCCCAGAGGTCCTTGTACTCGTCACCAGGATACCTGCCGGGATGAAAAAGACGGCTCAAGCTCTCATGGGCCGTCTTGATCTCGTAAGCCGTGGCCTCTGGAGGTACGCCGAGCAGCTCAAGATAGTCACACTCCAGTGCTTGGCGAAACTTCTGCTCTATTCGGCGGCGGTCTATCTCTACCTCGGACTGCCTCTGCTCCGGCGTGGAGGCCCGCCCCTCGGGCATGGGACCATGCATCTTGACCGTAGCCTGTCCGGTGGCGACGAGGGAGTAGAGAATCTGATAGGTCGCCTCCTCCCCGAGCCCCGAGAGAAACACGAGCTCCTCGGCGGTCCGAAACCCATCCACCTGCTCGGCGAGTCGTCGCTCCCGGGCGGTCAGACCTAGAAGATGTAGCTCGGGAGCCTGCGAGCTGGCGAGCACCGTAGCCGGCCCCCCAAGGCGCCGGTGAATCGTGGCCAAAGAGAGCTTTCGCCGAATACCCTCGGTCACCAACGCAAAAGGGTGCTCGGGCAGAGCGACCTTCAGCTCGTCTGGGCAGCTCTCCGGCAGCCAGCGCCAGCTACCCTCCTCGAGGCCGAAAGCGCCAAAGAGAGCGGCATGAGCTTGAGCACGAACTGTGTCGTACATTTCCTGAGCCTTGAGGGCGCCCGTTTCGACCAAATGCATCGCTTGACGCCGCGGCACGGAGATGCCTCTGCCGAGAACGTCATCGACGTGCTCCTTGAGGACTCTGCCTAGACGAAAGGCTACCTCGGGGAGCTGCTCCTCGAGCCTATCGGACAAAACGGCGACCGGTCGCCCAAGCTCCCAGTAGACGTGGCGCAAACCATCGGGGCCATGGATCTCCAATAGGCCGGTCCCGCGAGAGCGCCATGTCTCGGCCAAGAGATGTGGCAAATCGAAGCTTGCCAGATCCCCTTCACCGGCAAAGGAAGTTCGAGCTGGCTGCTCGTCAAGCTGCGCGGGCGGGTGATCCTGTGAGGCTGACGGGGCCTCCATCTCGAAGTGGTGAGGCGGCGCCTGACCGGCGCCGGCAGCACCCAATGCCCCGCCGTATTGGTCCTGTGCCGCCGGCGGGTCTTCGTACTCAGAAGAAGCCCCTTGATGGAAGCCCGCCTCGTTGGGATCCGAATGGAAGCCTGCTTGCTCGCTGACAGCGGCATGCCCGGGAGCCGAGCTCTCATCGGGAGGCATCCCATCGAAAGCAGCATCCTTGGCCGCCATGGGATCGTACTCGCCCTCCTCCGAGTCGAGCATCTCGGGGCTAAGCTCCAAGACGGGCTCTTCTTCTTCTTCATCGTCGAGGAGCCCACCGAAATCGGTCTCATCGAAGCCCGCTTCAGCCTCGCCCTCGATCCCGGCCGAGCCTTGCAACGTCTGCTCTTCCGCCAACGGGGCCTCCTGGGCATCAGCCAATGGGCCATCTTGCTCCAAGTCCGCGTAAGCTGCCGGCGTGCTGCCGGCAAAAGGATCGGAGAAGGAGGCCTGCTGCATTTCGTCTTGTGCCGGAGCCTGTAAGCCCTGTTCGGTAACGCCGGAGGCTTCGCCAGGATCAGCGGCTCGATCTGCATCATCGCCGGTGGTAACAACGGCCCTGTCTTGTCTTGGTAGTGGCTTACCCTCGATATGGGGAATTTCGGGCAGCCGGCTCGCGCGGAGGATCTCTTCTTCCTCGGCCCGATCCAGCTCGATCTTCTCCGGCATATCCACACCCCAGCCACCGCCAAGCCTGCTTCGCACCTTCTTTGTTGGCGCGGCAGAGCGCCAATCAGCCTGTAGCGTGGTCTCCCCCCATCGCCCCACCTCCGCATCGGGGCCAACGGGCACCTCGGGACCGGTGCCATCCCCCGACAAATCTTCCTCAAAGAGCCCCTGACTTTCCTCGGCCTGGCTCTCCGCCTCCTCCAAGGCCTCCATCGAGCCCAGTGGTCTCTCACCTTCCTCCTCTGGGTCCAAAGCCTCCTTTGCTTCCTCCTCATCACCGTGGTCGAAGAGCACCTCGGAAAGGACACCCTGTGCCACCGGCGAATCTTCCTCAAAGAGACCCCGGTTCTCCTCGGTCTGGGTCTTCTCGGCCTCTATCTCCTCCGACAGAGCCTCCTCGGCCTGGCTTTCCTCGGCCTCTATCTTCTCCTCCGACAGAGCCTCCTCGGCCTGGCTTTCCTCGGCCTCCATCTCCTCCGACAGAGCCTCCTCGGCCTGGCTTTCCTCGGGCTCTTTCTCCTCCGGAGCCTCCTCGACCTCCCGAATCTCCTCGAAATCCTCGACCTCTTCGAGCTCCTCCAGCGCTTCGGCCTCATCCTGCTTTCCCGAACCCTCTGGGCCGTCAGCCGCGCCACTCTCCCCTAGCACCTCGATCTCCTCCAGCTCCTCGACCTCCTCCAGCTCCTCCAGCTCCTCTACCTCCTCCAGCTCCTTGACCTCCTCCAGCTCCTCGGCCGCTTCAATCTCTCCAGGCTCCCCAGGAGAGGGCGCCTCCCGGAAGTAGCCCGGCAACTCGGCCATCAACCTTCCCCAGTTCATCGGCTTCTCGAGGTATCCGGCGCCGCCATGCTCCTTGGCCGATTCGAGATCCCGTATTTCCCCCCGACCGTCACCAATGAAGACCACGGGAAGCGAATCACCATCGGAGCCCTGTCGTAGCAGCTCCAAGATGAAAAGACCCTCGCCATCACCCACGGACGGAGACAGTAGAATCAGATGGGGCGAACCCTGCTCCATGACGGTCTCGGCGTCGGCTATGTTGGAGGCAAGGACAGGTTCGTAACCCGCGGCCTTCAAGGCACGTCTAGCAGCGGACACGAAGGAGATATCGTCATCGACGATGAGGATCTGCTTGATCATTGGCTTGACCGTATTAGTTACCAACAGAGAAGCTATAACATCCCAACCGGATCGACGTCCAAAGTGAGATCGACCCCGCCATCTCTCGGCACGCTCGAGAGGACCTCGCCTAGCCAGCGTACGATCGTCGGCGTCGGCGCCTTGAGCAATACCTGCCATCTATAACGGCCTCGGAGAATCGACAATGGAGCGGGAGCAGGGCCCAAAACTTCAATCTCCGTATCGGGATGCGCCATCGCCGCGGCCTCCGCGCGGCGTGCCGCGGAGACTGCCGTCCGCTCCACACTCTTGGCGTCCACCCCCTCGATGCGTGCCATCAAGAGGCGGCAAAAAGGTGGCCAGCGACCAGCCTTTCGCGCGGCCAGCTCCCTTGCACAGAACCCATCGAAGTCTTTTTCAACCGCGAAAGCGATCGCCGGCTGA
>SKWY01000150.1 GCA_007128675.1 Deltaproteobacteria bacterium
CCGAGGAGCGTCTGGAGACATTGCTCCTTGGTATCCCGAACATGCCTTACGACGACGTTCCTGAAGGGGCCGGGCCGGAGGATAACCCAGTGGTCTCCACGTGGGGTGAGAAGCCCTCCTTCGACTTCGAGCCCAAGGCGCACTGGGATGTTGGGCCGGAACTCGGCATTCTCGACTTCGAGCGAGGCGCCAGGCTATCAGGGGCGAGGTTTACCGTCTTGAAAGGTGCCGCCGCTCGGCTGGAGAGGGCCCTTGGCGCCTTCATGCTCGATCTGCATCTGGACCGTGGTTACACCGAGGTTGCCCCGCCGCTTCTGGTCAACCGTGAGTGCATGATCGGCACGGGACAGCTTCCGAAGTTCGAGGATGATGCCTTCAAGACGACGGGGGACCGAGAGTTGTTTCTCATCCCCACGGCGGAGGTGCCGCTGATAAACCTGCATAGGGGGGAGATTCTTGCGGAGAGTGATCTGCCTGTTCGTTACTGTGCGTCAACCGCCTGCTTCAGAGCCGAGGCGGGCGGGTATGGACGAGACATGCGGGGACTGATTAGACAGCATCAGTTCCAGAAGGTAGAGCTCGTCAAGTTCGTGCGTCCGGAAGATAGCGAGGCCGAGCTCGAGTCTCTGCTAAACGACGCCTGTGAGGTGCTCCGGCGCCTCGGTCTCCATTATCGAGTCGTCGAGCTGTGCACTGGTGATCTAGGCTTCGCGGCTGCTCGTACGTACGACGTGGAGGTGTGGCTGCCTGGGCAAGACGCCTATCGAGAGATCTCGTCTTGTTCGGACTGTAGCGACTACCAAGCTCGTCGCATGGGAATCCGCTATCGATCCGGCAAGGGCAAGAAGCCTAGGCTCGTTCATACGCTCAACGGATCCGCCATGGCTATTGGGCGCACCTTGGTGGCCATCTTGGAGCAGTTTCAGAAGGCCGATGGCTCCGTGTCCATTCCCGAGGCCCTCCGGCCCTACATGGGCGGGCATCGGAAACTTCAGGCCTTGACGGGGGTTCCATGCCTCGGTATCTAGGTTCGTCGCTCGGGAGGAGTGGCCGAGCGGTCTAAGGCGGCTGTCTTGAAAACAGCAGGAGGTGGAAGCCTCCCGCAGGTTCGAATCCTGCCTCCTCCGAAAGGTAATAGCGCCAAGAAGAATAGAAGGAACGAATAGGAGAGGTGGCCGAGTGGCTTAAGGCACCCGCCTGCTAAGCGGGTGAACTGGTAAAACGGTTCCGAGGGTTCGAATCCCTCCCTCTCCTCAAGAGTACGAATGTGCAAGCGCCCGTAGCTCAGCTGGATAGAGTGCCGGACTACGAATCCGTAGGTCGGAGGTTCGAATCCTCCCGGGCGCGCCATTTCAGCGCCAAGTAGCCTGGAACATCGGCTCGACTTGCTGCGCTGTTTACGGATTCGCGGCGTGGGGAGGGCGGCTTTGCCGCCAACGATCTTGATATGCGCCTTCGGCGCATTGCGGCGTCGAATCCTCCCGGGCGCGCCATTGTCTCGGGTGGGGCGAAGATGAAGTCTTGGGGGATTTTGGCCGTTGGGGCGGCTTAGGCATACGGACTGAGTTGCCCCGACAATGGCGGCATTCCGGCCTTGCTTCGCAGGCCTCTATTGGGGGGAGAGCCTTCTCCCCCCAAACCCCCCATCATTGTCTTGGTGGGGCGTTGATTTCGTTTCGGGGGGGGGTTGGCCGTTGGGGCGGCTTTGCCTCTCGGCTCGGATGCCGTAAAAGATAGGCTCGATGGATCATGAATCCTTTATGTTAGAGGCCCTGGCGGAGGCTGCCGCGGCCGGTGCTTCCGGGGAGGTGCCGGTGGGGGCGGTCGTCGTTCACGAGGGAGAGGTGATAGCTCGCGGGAGCAACCGTCGCGAGATGGACGCCGACCCTCTCGCTCACGCAGAAGTGATTGCGCTGCGCAAGGCGGCGAAGGCGCTCCAACGTTGGCGGCTCCATGGATGTACGCTTTATGTGACCCTCGAGCCCTGCCCCATGTGCTCGGGGGCCGCCGTCCTCTCTCGCCTCGATGCGCTGGTCTATGGCGCCGCCGATCCGAAAGCCGGCGCCGCGGGGTCGATCTACGACATCCCCAGGGATCGGCGACTCAATCATAGAATGGAGGTGCTCTCCGGCGTCCTAGGCGAAGATTGCTCGAAGCTGCTTAGCTCTTTCTTCAAGGAGCGACGAGCGGGATCTTGAGAGGTCGACTCGGCGCTGACAGGCCGACCCTATCGGTCATAGACGGGCTGACACGGCCAGCGGCCTGTGTTAGAACCCGCGGCGGAGAGATGGCCGAGTGGTCGAAGGCGCCTGACTCGAAATCAGGTGTACCTGTAAGGGTACCGTGGGTTCGAATCCCACTCTCTCCGAAAAAGGGCAACGGCCCGAAAATAATCGCGAATACTATTACGAATAGAGGCATTTCGAATCAGACCGCGCAGGCGGTCTTGTTCGTGGGAGAGGTGACCGAGCGGCCGAAGGTGCGCGACTGGAAATCGCGTGTACCTCACAAGGGTACCGAGGGTTCGAATCCCTCCCTCTCCGAGTTTGTTGAAAAGAATAAGACAGCCGGGACCAGGCGACGTGGGGCGGTGAACCCCGCCAGGCCCGGAAGGGAGCAACGGTAGCTTTGCTTCCACGTGTGTCGGGCTCCCGGCTGTCGCTTCGTTGCGGCCTCGACCCTGAGCGGGTCGAGGCCGTCGTTTGATAGGGATCCCGAGGGGAGCCTTCATGAGCTACTTGGTTCTCGCCCGCAAGTATCGTCCTCAGACATTCACGGACATGATTGGTCAGGGGCATGTGGTGAGGACACTCACCAATGCCATTCGCCAGGGGAGGGTGGCTCATGCGTTCTTGTTCACGGGCGCAAGAGGAGTCGGCAAGACGTCTGGCGCCCGTCTTCTCGCCAAGTCCCTCAACTGCGAGAAGGGGCCGACCGCCGAGCCCTGCGGGGACTGCGCCCCGTGCAACGAGATAACGGCGGGGACCAGCGTCGACGTCCAAGAGATCGACGGCGCTTCCAACAACGGAGTCGATCAGGTGCGGGAACTACGGGAGAACGCCCGCTACCTCCCCAGCCGCGACAAGAACAAGATCTACATAATAGATGAGGTGCACATGCTTTCGGGAGCGGCGTTCAACGCGCTGCTCAAGACGCTCGAGGAGCCTCCTGCCCACGTCAAGTTCATCTTCGCCACCACTGAGCCGCACAAGATCCCGGTCACCATCTTGTCCAGGACCCAGCGGTTCGATTTTCGCAGGATCCCCCTAAGCCAGATCGTGGCTCGGATCGAGTCCATACTGGATGTGGAGGGGATCGTCATGAGCGGTAGAGCCGCCGCTCTGATAGCAAGGCAAGCCGAAGGCTCCATGCGAGACGCCCTCTCACTGCTCGATCAGGTCATAAGCGCCGGTGGCTCCAAGATCGAGGACGAAGACGTAGAGGAGATACTGGGGGTCATAGATAGGACCGAGGTTGCCTCTCTCGCCGGGGCTCTGATGAGCGGAGACGGGGCGCTTGCTCTTCGGATTGTTGGTCGCGTATTCGATAGGGGGCTCGATCTGGCTCGTCTCGCCGAGGATCTTGCGTGGCATCTGCGTAACCTGCTCGTCATGAAGGTTGGCGGCAGGGCGATGGAAGTGCTCGATGTCGCGGATCACGAGCGGGCCGGCCTGGAGGAGCAGGCGGGTCAGGCTAGCGCCGCGACGCTTTCTTTCCTCTTCGATGTCGTGCACGGAGCAATCTTCGATATCGGTCGCGCCGTACAGCCTCGCCTCGTGCTGGAGGTAGCGCTTCTAAAGTCTATACACATGGCCCCTGGAGTCGATCTGGAGGCATTGGTTCAGCGTGTCGAGGCTCTGGGATCCGTCATTGGCGCCGGCGGAACCTTGCCACCTTCCGGTCATCCCGCGAAATCGAGTCCCTCCATGGCATCAGGCGGTCTTGGTGGCGCCGCGACATCGGGCTCCAGGGCTTCCCCTTCGGCTTCTTCCGGCTCTAAAGGGGAGGCCGCCTCGTTGGAGAGGGGTTCATCGACCGGTTCCAATACGACGTGCGGTGAATCTCTTCCTCCTCCGAGTGGGGTTTTTGGTGACTATGCGGCTCGAATGCAGGCCCGCGCGGAGAGGAAGGCGCGCGAGATGGGACACGGCGAAGAGGCGGCCATGCCTGGACAGCTCGAGGTGGCCTCGGCCGGGGCCGCTGCATTGTCCGCTGGGTCTGGAGCCTTCTCCGAGCCCGCCGCCAGCTCCGTCGATGAGCCTGGGCTTTCCCCTTCTTCAGCTGTCGCGCCTCCTGCTAATGGCGCCGAGTCGAAGAAGGCGCCCCCACCCCCTGGTCGACTCGACGGCGAAGGGGAGATAGCGACCTCATCTTCCAAGGCGGGTGCCGAGCTTCCCGCCTCCAAGGGAGCACGCCCTGCCTCGGCGTCTCGCTCGAATGGTGCGGGGGGCAAGAAAAGTCGTAGTTCGGGCGAGGGGAAGATTCGCGATGACAAGCCAAGCGGGGTCAAGCGGGACCAAGAGCCTTCCGGGAAGGAGGAGGCGCGACTTTCGTCTGGTGACGACCCGTCAGCTCCCATTTCGGACCGTTTCGGGGCCCTCGTGAGTGCCGTTACGCAGCTTGGCCGCCGCCCTTTCTTGGCGGCCGCGCTCGAGCATGCAAGGCCCTTGGTATTGACGGAGGAGGAGCTGGTTCTTGCGCTTCCCCGAGGCCTTTATTACGACGGGCTTCATGGAGCGGCCAATCGCAGAACCTTGGAGATGCTCATCGAGGATCACTTCGGGGCGCCGTTACAGCTACGCCTCGAGGTGGCCGATGAGAAGAGTCTGGAGGGGGTGCCCGAGTCGATAGCGACCATCAAGGAGCGCCGGTTGGCGGAGGAGGCGAGGTCTCTTCGGGCCGAAGCTCTCGAAAACCCCGCGGTTCGATTGGCCGTTGAGGCGCTAGATGGCGAAATAGAAGCCATACGCATTCTTGGCCCGCAGGAATGAAGCTCAAAGAATCGGCAACATTTACTTTAGGCCCAAACGAGGCCGGGAGAAGAGAACATGAGCCCCAAGCCAGGCAGCATCGGAGGCAACTTTCAGCACGTTCTTCGACAAGCTCAGAAGATGCAGCAACAGATAGCGTCTCTTCAAGAAGAGCACGCCGACCGTCAGTTCGAAGGGGCTGCCGGTGGAGGGATGGTCAAGGCCACGGTCAATGGCAACAGTGAGGTCCTTCGAATAGATGTGGGATGGGACGAGATCGACGGGGATGACAAGGATCTCTTGCTCGATCTGGTTGCCGCCGCGGTCAATGATGGAATACGAAGGGCTCGAGAGGATCTCGAGGAAAGAACCAACGAGATTACCGGCGGAATGAAGATTCCCGGCCTAATGTGAGATTGTGGCTCTGCCCTCTCCCATGGCGCGCCTGATCGCGCAGCTTGCCAAGCTTCCCGGGGTTGGTGAGAAGAGCGCCTTGCGGCTCGCCTTCCACATGATTCAGGCTCCTCCCTACGCCGCCGAGCTGGCCGAGGCCATCTCGGAGGTATCCAGGGGCGTGAAGCTGTGCCAGACCTGTTGCAACTTGACGGAAGGCGGTCCGTGCGCCGTGTGCCGTGAGCCCAAGCGCGATGCTTCCCGGATATGCGTAGTCGAGTCCGTACAAGACCTGCTCGCCATCGAGAGAACGGGGGAGTATCGAGGCAGCTACCATGTCCTGCATGGAGCCCTCTCTCCCTTGGACGGGATAGGTCCGGAGGAGCTGCGTGTCGAAGGGCTTCTTGTTCGCCTTCGCACGGGAGACGTGAAGGAGGTCATCTTGGCGACCAACCCGGACGTGGAAGGCGAGGCGACGAGCCTGTACCTGCACCGTCTCTTGAGCCCCCTTGGGATCGAGGTTACTCGGATAGCGCAGGGAGTACCCATGGGAGGAGACATAGAGTACGCGGACCAGGTTACGCTTGGACGTGCGCTTCTTGCCCGGCGGCCTCTTTGATGGGCCACGGCCCCTCATCAGAGCCTGCCTCCCCCCGGTTGGCTTCCGAAAACATCTTGAAAAGTAGGGGTTTCGACCCAAGTTGAGCGCTGGATGGCGGCAAGCTACATCGTAATCGCCAGGTTGCTTGCTCGAATGTCTTGTTCCTGATATCAACTGCTTCTACAAGAGACTGCTCGCTGGCGTCGAGGTGATGGAGCGAGCTTAAATTGATTGTCGTGGTCCGCTCGCGAGTGGACCACGAGCCCATACAGCAACCGAAGCCAAGGAGCGAGGCACCGGCCCCATGCATCCTCAGATGGTAATGTACGAGGAGGAGTTTCAGCAGGTCGCGGGCTTGTGTGACCGCTTGACTCGTGAAGCAAACGCGAGATGCGTCTTCGTCATCGACAAGAACGGACAGCTCATCTCGGCCTCCGGTGATACCGGCCAATTGGACACGACGTCTCTTGCTTCGCTGACGGCCGGCAACATCGCCGCGACTGGTGGTCTTGCCAAGCTTCTTGGAGAGAAAGAGTTCTCAATTCTCTTTCACGAGGGTGAGAGGGACAACCTGCACATATCCATCGTTGGAGGCCGAGTGATTCTCGTGGTCATCTTCGACCATCGTAGCTCACTGGGCTTGGTGCGCTTGCGAGTAAAGAAGGCGTCGGAGGATCTGGCCCGGGTCTTCGATGAGCTCGCGCGCAAGGCGGAGCAGCCTGGCACGCAGCCTACTGCTTTTGCCGAGATTACCGACGACGACATCGATAACCTTTTTAGCGATTAGCAAGACCGGCGGCCGAAATGTCGTTCATCAACTACTCCTCCCGCGAGATTAACTGCAAGATCGTCTATTACGGCCCCGGATTGTGCGGGAAGACGACGAATCTGCAGTATGTCTACGCAAAGACGAACCCGGACGCCAAGGGCAAGATGATCTCGTTGGCAACCGAGACCGAACGAACGCTGTTCTTTGACTTTCTGCCGCTTTCGTTGGGGGAGATTCGGGGTTTCAAGACCCGCTTCCACCTCTACACGGTTCCCGGGCAGGTCTTCTACGATGCATCACGAAAGCTCATTCTCAAGGGGGTGGACGGCGTCGTCTTCGTTGCCGACTCTCAGATTGAGCGCATGGAAGCGAATCTCGAGTCAGTGGAGAACCTCCGCGTGAATCTGGCGGAGCATGGCTACGATCTCGATAGGATTCCTTATGTGGTGCAGTACAACAAGCGCGATCTACCCAACGCCGCGACCGTCGACGAGCTGCGTAGGCTGTTGAACTTGCGGGGAGTGCCCGATTTCGAGGCGGTGGCGCCTACTGGCGTGGGAGTCTTTGATACACTAAAGGCTGTAGCCAAGCTGGTACTTCAGGAACTAAAGAAAGGCCGTTGAGTAAACCTTCTTTGGGAGGAGCTGCTTGCCGGCCCATGGTACATATTGGAGCCGAGCGCGGGGTGGGAGAGCCCAAAGCTTCGGGGAGGAGCGTGCCCATGAGGTTTGTTAGCAAGGACCGGTTCGAGCCGTTGAGCGATGTGAACCGAGGGGGACTGTCGGCAGTGACGGCCGCTTTCGTGGCATCGGCCATGCTGGTCGTGGCAGCCGCTCCAACGATGGTCCATGCCGATGACTATGATGATGAGGATGATCTGCTCGCCGTTCCTCTCGTTGGTATCGTGGATAGCGAGGACGATGATGAGGCGGAGGAGGATCAGGTAGAGGACTACGAGGACGACGATGATCTGCTCTCCGTGCCCCTCATCGGCATAGTCGATGGTGAGCCCATACCGGATGACCAGTTCGATCTTCAGGTCCGAGGGCTGGAGGAGCAGGTTTCGGACTTGAAGGAGAAGGTCTTCCAGACCAAGGCCCGTCTCTTACTCCTCCAGGAGACGGTGATAGGGGGCGATCTTTCGACGGGGGCCAGAGCGGTAATCGTCCATCGAAACGAGATGGGCTCTTCCTTTGTCTTGGAGTCGGTCACCTTCATTCTGGACGGTGCTCCCGTTTTCACTCGCGTGGACCAGACCGGCGAGCTCGATCGTCAGAAGGAGTTCGAGGTCTTCAGTGGACGCATCGTTCCTGGAACGCATCAGCTCGGCGTTCGAATGGTTTATCGAGGCAGGGGCTACGGTGTCTTCAGCTATCTCAATGACTACAGGTTCCGCTTGCAGAGTTCGTATACCTTCAACGCCGAGGCCGGCAAGGTTACTCGGATCTCGGTGGTAGGCTACGAGAGGGGGGGGTTCACGGCGGAGCTCCAGGACAGGCCTGGTGTGCGGTACGAGGAAGAGGTTACGACGGAGCTTCCTGGTGCCACCACGCAGACGGCGCAGTTGGAAGCCGAGCGGTGAAGAATGGCTCGGATCGGGCGACTCGAAGGAGCCGTTTGGTCTCAAGACAGCCCTACTCCCCAAGCTTGGACGCAAAGTAAGTGCCGCGAAGCGAACACACAAGAAGCCTCGGTGGCAGCTCGAGACGGTTGGTCGCCATGTTCTCCATCGTGGCGGCCGCCTTGCTTCCCCTCGAATCGGGAGCGAATGACCAAGATGTCGATCTTGAAAGGATAGGTCGAGACCTCGAGGAGCTGGAAGCCCAGGCCACGCTACTCGACAATCAAGCCAGCCTCCTCATGGAGCAGTATGGGCGTGATGTGGACGTCTCCGTGGGAGAGTTCGAAAGACGCTTTTCCGAGGCCGAGATACATTTTCTTCTCGAGGACTACTCGGCCGCTATCGTCTATCTCTACGACATCGTCGATTCGCCTCGCTTTCGGGAGATGGAAAGATATGACGATGCTCTCTTCTACCTCGCCGAGAGCCTCTACAAGCAGGAGAGCTGGCTTCCGGCTCGTGGATTCTTCTTGAAGCTCGTCGAGCGACGTCCCGCTCGCCACTACGAAGACGCTCTCATCCGTCTCCTCGAAATAAGTGGTCGTATCGGAGACTACTCGGACGTCGAGAGGCATTACCAAAGCTTGGTCGCCTCTGGCCGTCCCGTAAGGCCCGAGATCCGGTATGTATGGGGCAAGTTCATCTTCGCCCGCCGGGATCTGGAGGACTCGGTTCGATGGGAGAGGTCCCGAGAGGCATTCGAGAAGGTTCCGATCGATGGGCCCTATGGGCTCGCTGCTCGTTACTTCTCGGGAGTTGTCTTTGTCCAAGAAGCCAGAAAGACCTGGGAGAGAGCCCGTGAGGCTCATCAGGCGAGCCCCGAGGGGTTGGAGCGCGCCGAGAAACGCTTTCACGAAGGGCTAAGGCATGCGGCGGCGGCTTTTGTGGATGTGGTCCGCCATCCCGCGACCGATAGGAGGGGAAGGGCCGTTCAGGAGCAGGCCTGGCTGGCTTTGGGGCGGGTGTATGTCGAGATGGGGCAGGAGGAAGCCGCCATAGATGCCTACCAGCGCATCCATCGCCATAGCGAGCATTACTTCCAGTCCCTATACGAGGTTGCCTGGGCCTTCGTGGGCAGCGGAGACATGGACAACGCACGGCGTGCCGCAGAGATCCTCTTGACTGGAGCCGGAGACTCCGTGCTTGCCCCCGAGGTGCGTTTGCTGCTTGGTCACTTGCATGCTCGGGCCCAGCGGTACGAGAGGGCCGTAGCCGCCTACGATGAAGTAATCCGGGAGTTCTCGCCCGTAAGGGACGAGCTCGACGAGCTTCTCGAGTCACATGATGATCCCGTGGCTTACTTCAGCGGTCTCATAGCCGAGGCCGACGGCGGGTTCGATGTAGACACTCTTCTGCCTACCGCGGCGGCTCGATGGGCATCCACCCAGCAAGAGGTTGAAAGGGGCTTCGCCATAGTCTCGGACTTGGAAGATGGTCGAGCCGGCATCGAGGAAGGACGCGAGATTGCGCAGCGTGTGTTGGCGAGCCTCGACGGTGGTACCCTCGAGCCCTTCCCCGTGCTGTCCGAGGGCCATCAGAGAGCGAACGAGACACGGGCCCGGCTGTTGGATCTGCAAAGTAGGTTGAGCGGGGTCGAGCACGCTCTCTTGTCTCATAGAGTTCCCCCCTCCCTTCAAGCCGCATACGACGAGGCCAGACAAGAGCGCCAACGATTGGAGGCCGAGCATGGCCGTCTACCCTCGACTCCAGAGGAGATGGAGGCCCGCCGCCAACGATGGTTGGCAACCGTCGAGAGGGTACACCGCGAAGCATTTCGTGCCAGGCTCGAGGCCCAGTCACAGGCCGCGCAGATAGAGGCGATGCAGGCGCTCCTGGAGGCTCGCAGCCAAGAAGCCTTGGTCGAGCCCAGCGTGCTCGATGCCTTCGTGGCGCGTGTGGAGAGAGAGAAGGCCGAAGTCGAGCGGCTAGAGGCGCGGGCCAACATGCTGATGCGTGAACTCGATGGATTGGCGAGCATGGTCAGGGCCGACACGACTGTTGCGGGAGCCAGGGAGGCCTCTGCGGCTTATGAGCAAGCGCTTGCGGACGAGAGCGCTCTTTTCGGGCGGGTACGTGAGGAGCTGGGTGCCGCCGATGAGAAGTTGCAGCGTCTCGATGCAGTTCGTAACGACACCTTGGCCGCCTCCGAGAAGGTGGCGAGGCTTCTCGACGATATAGAGACGAGGGGCGCGGCCCGCAGGGAAGTCTTGCGCGATAGAGTCATGAACGAGCTGGACCGTCTCGAGGAGTATGCTGGTGAGGCGGCATACTCAGAGGTCCATACAAGAGACCTCATTGGTCGAATTGCTTATGACTCGGTTGGGGCCGTCCGAAGGCAGTTCTATGATCTGGTCCTTCGCTCCGATGTAGGAATCATCGATGTTGCATGGGCCAGAAAAAGCGATCGCTCGAGAGAAATACAGAAGCTCGTGGAGGAGAAGGACCTTCAGCTTCGAGCATTGGAGCGTGATTTCCGTGAGGTCATGCACGACCCTGACGCAGGGGCGCGGCGGTGAAGGAGACTCCGTTCAGACTTCTGGCATTGCTCTTTTGCGTCCTGCTCTTCGGGTGGCCGGGTGGGAGCGCCGCCAAGGAGCCCGCCAGTCCAGAGGATTCAGAGCAGGAGGAGACCGCGCCACAATGGGAGCTTCCTGAAGAGCTGAAGATGGTGCTCGAGGCCAAGGACAGCTTCGAGCAGGCCGCTGACTTCTACCGGAACGAGGTTCGTCTCCTGGTTCAGTGGCAGTACGAGGAGCGGCGCCGACAGCTTTCGGAGCAATATGAGCGGGCCATTGGCGACATCGAGGTACTAGAGCGCTCGCAGAGGCTGGATGCGATAGCTCGCTTCGAAGAGTTCATAGCCAAGTATCCCGACGACCCGACGTACAGCCCCGACGCGATGATGCGACTGGCCGAACTCTACTACGAGCAGATCGAGGACGAGCACCGGCTGGCGGAGCAAGAGTACTATGCCTGGCTCGAGGACCGTGTCGGTGAAGAGAGATCCGCGCCTCCGGCTCGCCGGTTCGAGCGCTCCATTGGTCTCTATCAGAGAGTCATCACCTCTTTTCCAGATTACCGTTATGTAGATGCGGCCTATTACTTGCTGGGCTACCTTCTCATTCAGCAAGACGAGTTCGATTCGGCCCTTTCCACCTACGACACCTTCATTCGCCGTTTTCCAAACAGTAGGTTCGTGCCCGAGGTTTGGATGCGCATCGGAGAGTACTACTTCGATGCCGACATGCTCTTGATACCCGACGCCCTGGAGAGGGCGATCGAGGCCTATCAAGAAGCGTTGGTGTTCGAGGACCATCATCTCTACGACAAGGTTCTCTACAAGCTTGCCTGGACCTTCTATCGCAACCACGACTATGACAACGCGGTTGAGCATTTTCTCGATCTATTGGCTCACTACCAGGAGTTGGCCGAGGAGGAAGGCAAGCCCGAGGTGGGTGGAGATCTGCGGGAGGAGGCGATCCAGTATGCGGCGGCGTCTTTCGCCGATGACGATTGGGGGAGCTTCGAGAAAGCCAAGCATCTGCTTGCGGAAAGAGGTCACCCTCCATACGAGTTCGATGTGTTGCGGCGCTTGGGCGAGATCTATTTCGACATTACGCGTCACGCCGAGTGCGTCGAGACGCTGAAGTATGTCTTGGAACGCTACCCCTTGCACCGGGACGCGCCGGTCATTCAGAACCGGATAGTGAGGGCCTGGGAACGGGATCGTGCGTTCTCTCGTGCTTTCGACGAGCAGCAAGTCCTGGTGGAGAACTACACGCGTGGCGGCGCCTGGTACGAGCACCACCAAGATGATCTCGAGGCCATCTCACGTTCCGAGGAGATAACCGAGCGCTCCTTGTATGCCACCGCTCTCTTCCATTTCGAGCAAGCGCAGACCTACAGGACCGAAGAGGAAGTGGAGCTTGCGGTCAGGGAGTACGAGCGTTCCGCGGCGGCCTTGAGCCGCTATCTGGAACTCTACCCTCATACCGCCCACCTCTATGACCTGGAGTTCTATCTCGCCGACTCGCTCTTCTGGACCGGAGAGTTCATGGAAGCAGCGGCATACTTCGCGCGAGTGCGGGACTCCAACCTCGATGTGGAGTTCCAGGAGCAAGCTGCGCTTGGAGCCGTTGAGTCGTATGAGAGGGAGATAAATCGGTTGGAGCGCCAGGGTATTCTCGAGCCCTTGGAGACCTTGACCTCCAGCGACTGGCCGGAGGGACGCCAGGTACGACCCGTGTCTCTGCCCGAGGTCTACCAGCTCTTCGTCGAGGCCTCGGATATGTATGTGCGCCGGCTGCCGGAGCACGAGAGGACACCGGCGATCTCTTACGAGGCGGGCCTCGTCTTCTATCGGCACGACCAGCATGAAGAAGCCAGGCAGCGATTCGAAAAAATGATCGAGCGCTGGCCATCGGCCGAGGCCTCCGCCTTTGCCGCCAACCTGATAATAGAGACCTTTCTCATTGCCGAGGACTGGCAGGCCGTCGAGGAGACGAGTGAGAGACTTCTTACCTCGGAGGCCGTGCTCCAAGCCGGTGGCGAGGTGGTAGAGACGTTCCTGGAGTTCAAGCTGGGAGGTCGGTTCCGACGCGCCGTGCAGTTGATGGACGAGAAAGATCACGAAGGTGCCGCGGCGCTCTTTCTGGCTCTCGTCGATGAGGCGCCGGAGCATAGGTTCGCCGACAACGCCTTGTTCAATGCAGCTCTCTGTTACGAGGAGCTTTACAGGTTCGAGACGGCCCTTGGCCTCTACGAACGCGTCTTTCGAGAGTACCCGGAAAGCGAGCTCGCCGACGAAGCGCTATTTCTCGTGGCCTTCAACGCGCAGAAGGCATTCGACTACGACATGGCGATTGATAGGTATAGACTCTTGGTGGAGGAATACCCGGAGTCTAGTCAGCACGAGGCGGCACTGTACAACACGGCCACCTTGCTTTACTTCATCCAGAGATACGAGGATGCGGCTCGGCGGTTCCATGAGTTCGCAGGGTTGTATCCCGACTCGGAAGACACTCCGAGGGTCCTGCTTCGCGCCGCCGACGCAAGGGAGAAGCAAGGTGAACCCAGGGGAGCGATTGCCGCCTACCAGGAATTCATCAGGCGCTATCGAAACGATCCCGAGGTAGCGGGTCGGGTCGTGGAGGCTAGATTGCAGATAGCCCGCTCATACGATCGCATCGGCGATTCCAGAAATGCGCTCGCCGCCTATCGAGAGACCGTGGACGAGTTCAATAGGTTGGGGCTCGCTCAGGACGATCCGGCGGTGCTCCACGCGGCGGAGGCGCAGTTCATGATCGCCGAGGCGGCTTTCGAGGAGTACGATGAGATAGCCATCGCTGGCAGTGGAAGAGGAGCAAGGCTCGAGCGCACCCTCGCGGCATCCCTAGAGCGAAAGATGGACAAGGCTCGTGAGGTGCAAGAACTCTACGAGGCCGTATACCAATATCCTCACCCCGAGTTCGTCTTGGCGGCTGCCTATAGATTGGGGCACGTGCTCGAGCGTTTCGCGCAGGCGCTCTTCGACGCCCCGATACCTCCCGACATCGAGCGCCAGGGCGAGGAATATGTTTGGGCCTATCAAGGCATGCTGTCGGAGCAAGCCGTCCCTCTCGAGGATCAAGCCGTGGAACTCTACATCGCGGCAGCCGAGAGAGCGAGACGGATGGGTATTGTGAACGAATGGTCCAGGCGGACTCTGGAGAGCTTGTCTCGGTATAGGCCAGACGAGTTTCCAATGCTCAAGGAAGCAAGAGATCAGCTGGTCGAGCAGAACGTGTCTTCGTTGGGGCTGGCTCCGACTCTGGCCGGTCTTCCGCGCCCGAGCCCGGCCGGTACTCGTCTTGTCGACGAGGATGAGACCCTCGGCCCAGGTACTCTTGGTCCTCGCGGTCATCCCCTGGGGAGCGAAAGAGCGCCCGCCATTCCCGACGAAAGCGAGGGTCGGGAGGATGACTCCAGCCGGGAGGCGGAGGAGGGCTCGAGTGAGATCGGTGGAGACGATACCGAGGAGGCGACGCCATGAAGACGGGCGCTTTCAAGTTCTCGGGGGTCCACTATCGCAAGCCGCTCGCCTATCGTGGCCGCGAGCATGAGCATGCTCGCCCCTTCTTTCCTGTCTTGAAAGAGGCGGGGGCTTATGTCCGGTCACGTCGTTGGAAAGAAACGTGCCTTTTCTTGGTCGTACTGCTCCTAGCTTTTTCGGTGAGTCTTCTGGCTTGTGCCCATGGAGATAGAAGGGAGGAGCAGGAACCTTTGGCGGACGAGGTCGAGGAAGAGTACGTCTCGACCCCACCCATCCCCAGAGCGCCGGCTCCAGAGCCCATCCGGAAGCCCCAAGAAGAACCTGGCACCATGCTCGAGCCAATCGAGGACGACGACGCTCTGGATGTCCCCGAGCCGCCGAAAGTGGAAGTCGAGGTTTCTCCCGCGGCAAGGTCGGCTTTCGAGGCGGGCGTGCGGGCAGCGGGAGAAGGGGATTGGGAGGTTTCCATGCAACGATTCGAGGAGGCCGTTCGCCTCGATTCGGATCTTGCATGGGGATGGTACAATCTCGGAGTTGCTCGAGAACGGTCTGGTGATCCGGCCGGCGCCATGGGCGCTTGGAGAGAGGCGTTGGATCTAGACTCTTCATTTGCGCCCGCCGCCGTGAACATAGCGCGCGCCATGGTTCGTCAGGGAAGGGCCCGCGAGGCGGAGAGAATGCTGCGGGAGCGCATAGAGGAGCACCCCGAGATTCTCGATCTACGCAACGAACTGGGAAGGGTCTTGATCGCCCAGGGAACGCCGGCCAAGTTGGAAGGGGCATTCAGGGAAGCCAGGCAGGTCTTGGCCAGTGACGAGCGGAATGTCGGTGCCCTGCTCGTCTTGGGCCAGGTCTTCGTCGAGAAAGGCCAGCTCGAGCTCGCCGAGTGGGTAATCGAGAGAGTATTGGCTCTGGATCCCAACAACTCGGTGGCCCATCAAATGCTCGGCTTTCTGCAGCTCGATCGGGGAGAGCGCCGGGAGGCCTTTGGATCATTTCGGCAAGCGGCGCTCTCCGCAGGAGAATATGCCGAGATGTATGTCAACTACGGAGCGCTGCTGAATCAGGCGCAGGACTTCGATGCCGCCATCGAGAATCTCGAGAAGGCGGTGAGTTATTCTCCTCGAATGGTCGAGGCTCGTTTGAACCTCGGTAATGCCTATCGTGGTGCCGGCCGCTACCAGGAGGCGCTAGCCGAGTACGAGCAGGTTCGAAACCTCGATCCGTCCAATGCCGATGCTGTCTTGAACATGGCCCTGATATATCTGGATGCTTCACTCCCAAGGATGGAGACGCTCGAAAGACTCAGGCGCGCCGAGGAGCTGTTGGCCAGCTATGCTCGAATGGGAGGGGGAGATGAACGGTTCTCTGATTTCGTTCGCGACGTAGAGAGGGCCATCGATGTGGAGGAACGAAGAGTAGAGCGTGAGGCTCTTCGTGAGGCGGAAGAGGTCGAGCGAGCTAGAGCGGAGGCTCGAGAGGAGGCGGAACGGCGCGCCCAAGAGGAGGAGGCTCGAAGAGCCGCGCGCGAAGAAGAGCGAAGAGCGGAGGCGGAGAGGGCTCGCCGCGAGGCGGAAGAGGCTTTTCGTGCTCGCCGCGCGTCGGAAGCCGAAGGAAGTCGTCTAGGTGAGGATGACGAGGAGGAAGAGGAAGAGGAGGACGACAACGGTGAGGGCGACGGCGAGGTCGAGGCGGGTACCAGGCTTGAGGATGAGCCGGCTTCGCGGGAAGCTGGGACCCGGCTGGGGGGAGACGAATAATGCCGATCAGTATTTTGGCTCGAACAGTAGCTGGATCCTTCCGGGGGTTTTCGGTTAGGATTCGCAGGTCTGGTCGGACTGGGTGCCGGCCGTACTTTGTGGGAGAAGCTTGGAAGTGAGCAGGTTCGTTGTGACCATACTGGGTATCGTGATATCGATGGTCCCTTCATTGGCCGCCACGGCCCAGGAGCGTCGAGCGACTACCATCAGGTTGGAGGAGATTCGAGTCGAAGGTCGAATTCAGAAGCCACAGGCTTTCTACATCTTGCCGCGGTCGAACCTCGACTATGAGGCTCTAGACCGAAAGGATAGCTTCCTGCCAAACATAGAGGAGTCGGTCGAAAGAGAACCTTTCTAGAAACAAGCTTCAAGCATTGAGGGCCAACGGCTTTTCGCCGCTGGTTCTTGCCAAAAGAGTTATAAGAGGAACAAGAGTCTGTTTTCGATGTCTCAACCAACGGAGGAAGTAGCACCATGGGCGTAATAGCTGAGTTCTTCACTGCCGGTGGGCCCTGGATGTATCCAATTGCCCTAATGTCCATCGTCAGCATTGCCATCATCGCGGAGCGTTCGCTTTTCCTTTTCTTCCGCTACAACATCAATGGCAACGCGTTTATGGCCCAGATCCAGAAGCTGGTCATGGCCAACAACATCGATCGCGCCATCAAGCTTTGTAATGCGGCGCCCGCGGCCGCTCTTCCCAAAGTGATCAAGGCTGGGCTCACCCGAGCCAACAAGGGCGAGATCGAGATCCAGAATGCTGTCGAGGAAGCCACGCTAGAGGTGATTCCGAGCATTCAGAAGCGAACGAACTCGCTGCAGGCCGTGGCGAACCTGGCAACCCTGATGGGTCTGCTCGGTACGATTATCGGTCTGATCCAGGCCTTCCAGGCTGTCGAGGCGGCGGCTCCGGATCAGCGCGCTGCGATGCTGACCGCATCCATCTCGATCGCGATGAACACCACGGCCTTCGGTCTGATGGTGGCGATTCCCACGATGGGTGCCCACATAATCCTAGCGGGCATAACTAAGAAGATAATCGACGAGATCGACCAGTACTCGGTCAAGCTCGAGAACCTCTTGATCTCCCGAGGCAGAGGTGCTCAGAGCCCATTGGCGGCGGGGTAGTCGAGAATAGACTTGTTTGCTTGGCGCCGGAGAATCAGCCGGCGCCAAGGAAATAGAGGACGTTCGGGCCAGTAAACCCAGGAGGAATGGCATGGCCAGAAAACCTTCGGAGCGGGGACATCGGGCAGAAGAGAAGCTGCCACCGCTGAACATAATTCCCGTGATGAACCTGATGATCATTCTCATCCCCTCGCTGCTTCTGATGGCTTCGTTCGTGCAGCTCGCGGTCATCAACGTGGCGGCGCCTCAGATTGGTACCGGTGATCCGTCGGAGCGCGAGGATGAGGACGAAGAGGAGCGGCTCAACCTCACGATCACGGTTACCGATCGCGGATTCACTATCTCTGGTTCGGGAGCTACGCTCCCTGGGGAAGGCGAGGAGAGTGGGCCCACCATTCCCACGACGCCGGCCGGCGAGTACGATTACGAAGCCCTTACTCGGCAGCTCGTCGAGCTCAAGGACAACTTTCCAGAGGAAGAGCAGGTGATCATCAACGCCGAGGATGACATCAAGTACGACATCCTCATCAACGTGATGGATGCCAGCCGAGAGCTTGACGGTAGGCTGCTATTCCATCAAGTGGTCTTGTCCGCGGGTATTGCATGATCTTTTGATGTCGATGCCGGGACGGTGTGCTACCTTGAGTAGAGA
>SKWY01000297.1 GCA_007128675.1 Deltaproteobacteria bacterium
ACGGCCAAGCCTGGCAGCGGGGAGCGTGACATGGTCAGGCATCACCTGCTGGATTTGGCCTCAATAAACGACCAGCTGACGGCTGCTCGCTTCGTTGGGCACGCTGATGCGGCGATAGCAGACATATCTGACCGGGGCCGCGTCCCTTTGGTAGTGGGTGGCTCGGGCCTCTGGCTGCGATCGCTGCTCTGGGGCCTAGCGGATGCTCCCGAGAGAAGCCCCGCCATCAGGGCGCGTCTGGAGGCCGAGGAGTCTGCCGCCAAGCCCGGGAGTCTTCACTCTCGCCTCGTCGAGGTCGATCCAGAGACTGCGTCTCGCCTCCATCCCAACGACAAGGTCAGGATCATACGCGCCCTGGAGGTCTTCGAGGTGACCGGTGAGCCACTATCGGCCCATCACGCGCGCCATGGCCTCACCGAGCCTCGTCATCCATATCGCCTTCTAGTGCTGCTGCCAGCTCGAGTAGAGCTTCGTATGAGAATACGGAGGCGGGCCGAATCCATGCTCGCATCGGGGTGGGTAAAAGAGACCAGGGCCTTGCTAGAGGGAGGCGTACCCCGCGACCGGCTCGAGAAGTTGCTGGGATACGGAGAAACAGCCGCATATTTGGATGGAGCCCTCACCTCGGAGCAGATGTTGGATCAAATCGTCTCGCGCACGTGGGCTTATGCGAAAAGGCAAGTGCTCTGGCTGCGAAAGGAGCCCTTTGCGGAGTGGTGGAGACCGCCAGTGGACGCCCGGGCCTTGGCCGAGGATCTTTTCTCATGGCTTCGTTCACCATCCATGCCGCTGAAGGAAGGTGCCGGAACCGGGGATATCTTTCCTGCCTCGTGGTAGCATCACTCGCGATGAGTGTTGTGGCATTGGATCTAGGTACCTCCAACGCGGTGGCTGCCGTCCTCGATGGCGGCCGGCCTACCGTCGTGCCTCTTCTCGGGGGCGCCCTTGGTATTCCATCGGTGGTTGCAATAGATGAACGCGGACGTTGGCTCGTTGGGCGCGATGCCAAGGCCCAGCTTCTTTCGAAGCCCGATCAGACCATAGTGGCAATGAAGACATTCCTTGGCCGCGATGCTGATTCAGCCGCCTTTCGCGTCGAGGCAGACGAGCTGGGGTATGGGCTGGGGCCCGGACCAAACGGTCCCATGGCGACCATCTGCGGGGAAGAGATTTCATTAATCGAGGCCTCCGGCCTACTGCTTCGCGAGCTTCGTGGGCAGGCGCAAGACAGTCTCGGCAAAGTGTTGGACGGCGCCGTGCTTCCAGTACCTGCCTACTTCACGGATGAACAGAGGCAGGCCTTTGCCGACGCCGCCTACCTGGCTGGACTAGAGAAGGTCTGGGTGGTCGATGAAACCAAGGCTCTCTCTAGTCTTCTATCCGCCCGTAGGAGCACACCTTCGAGAGAAGAGGAGAAGACGGTATTTCTTTATGGTCTGGGAGGCGGAGTTTTCGACGCGGCACTCCTCGAGAGGGAAGAAAGGGGCGGTCTAGAGATTGTCGCGACCTCGGGTGAGGATCTGGGAGGTTCCCGGCTCGATCGGCGTATCGCCAAACACTTGAAAACGGCTTTTTGGCAAAGATATGGGGAAGAGGCAGCGATTACCGACATAGGCAGACAAAGACTCCTGGAGGCCGCAGAGGCAGCCAAGATCCATTTGGACGACGAGGATGAGGCGTTTGTGTCCTTGCCTTGTCTTTCGAATGGCAGCGACGGCGGGCCATTAGATCTCGAATCGAGCCTGGCGAGGGAAGACCTGATTCGCCTCACCGGCGATCTCATTCTCCAGACGGTCGAGATCTCTCGTTCCGTCCTTCGTGCCGCGGGCCTCGATGCTTCCGAGATAGACGGGGTCTACCTTTACGGCCGCGCGGCAAAGAGCAGGGAGGTTCAGGCCGCTATCGCTCGAACGTTCGGCAAGCCGGCGGTGCGCCTTCCAGACGATGCAACCGCCTTGGGGGCCGCCGTGATGGCGGGGGCGTGACCCGTTCTGCGAGTCCTCTCGTTTCCATTACGAGGGCAGGCAACCTTTCTTCGAGCTCATGGGGAACTCTAGGAGCATCTACAAGGTCAAACCGGCCGGCTCGCCTCTCATCGGCAGGGTAAGGGCCCCTGGCGACAAGTCGATTGCCCACCGCGCGTTGTTGCTTGCCGCTTTGGGTGAGGGACCTTCGCGAATAGTCGGTCTTCCAGATGGGGAGGACGTAAGGAGCACGATTCGAGCGATTGTCTCCCTTGGCGTGAGACTGGAAGCGGGGACGGCGGATGAGGTCGTAATCGACGGCGTTGGAATCGATGGCCTCCTCCCTCCCGCCGGACCAATAGACTGTGGCGGTTCCGCTACTACGGCTCGTTTGCTCGCCGGAGTTCTAGCCGGCCGAGGGTTCTTCGTTACCCTCATGGGAGACGCTTCCCTTTCCTCGCGACCGATGAGACGAGTTGTCGACCCCTTGCAGAAGATGGGAGCAAAGGTCTTTGGCAGAATGAGCGAGGGATCGATTCTGATGCCCTTGGTGGTCGGGGGAGATGGACCTCTCGAGGGGATAAGCCATAGGCCGTGCGTTGCGAGCGCACAGGTCAAGTCATGTGTGCTGCTCGCGGGCCTGCGGGCGAGGGGCATGACGTCCATTACGGAGCCGGCCGAGACTCGGGACCATACCGAGGTTATGCTTCGGGATCGAGGTGTGGATATCGTCAGGCATGAAGGAGCGGTGTCCCTGAAGGGCCCAATCAGAGGTATCGCCTCCAAGGACATGCGGATTCCCGGAGACCCGTCCTCCGCTTCCTTCTTGCTTGTTGCCGCTCTTCTGATTCCAGGCAGCCGCGTGGTGATCGAGGATGTATGCCTGAACCCGACCAGACTAGGCTTCGTGGATGCCTTGAGGAGAATGGGGGCCGCTATCACCGCCGAGATGCCATTCGAGAGGGATGGCGAGCTGTGGGGCAGGCTCGAGGCGAGCGGTGGAGAGCGCCTTCGTGGAGCCTTCTTCGATGCAGCCGATGTGGCTCGTATCATAGATGAGATCCCCATCTTGGCGGTCGCCGCCGCGTTCGCCGAGGGTGTTACGATCTTCTCGGGCTGCAGTGAGCTGCGAGCCAAGGAGAGCGATCGTTTGTCCGCAGTGGTCAGTATGCTCCGGGGTTTTGGCCTGCGAGCCGATGAAGAGGCGGATTGTCTCACCGTGCATGGACGTGAAAGGGTGACGACGGGTCTCGGGAAAGCGAGAGCTCGCGTGAGCTCCTTTGGGGATCACCGGGTCGCCATGGCCGCGGTGATTCTAGGCCTCGCCTCGGGCAGGGGCTGTGAGATTGAGGGTATGAATGCCGTCTCTGCCTCCTATCCCGGCTTCATTGGCGCGATAGTGGCTTTGAGTAGGGGAAATGCGTGAGCCAAGGATTGGGCTCTGGATTGCCTAATCAGGCCGTGATACTTGCGCCTCATGAAAGAGCATGGAGTGATCATCATCGCCATCGATGGGCCGGCGGGATCCGGCAAGACGACGATTGCAACCGGTCTTGCGAAACGCCTTGGCCTGGCCAAGGTCGACACGGGCGCAATCTATCGGGCCGCGGCGTTCCTAGCCCAGCGGTTGCGGGTGGACTTTGAAGATGAAGACGCGCTAGCCGAGCTGGCCGCTAGGATGAGGACCTCGCTTCGGGTAGATGGTGAGACTCGGAAGTACTTGCTTGATGGCGAGGACGTTACCGAAAAGATTAGGCGACCCGAGGTGTCGGCGGCGGCCTCGAAGCTAAGCGCCTGGCCAAAGGTCAGAGCAATGCTCCTCGATCTCCAGCGGGAACTCGCCCTGAACAGCGGCACGAAGGGAGCGGTCCTGGAGGGACGAGATATCGGGACAGTGGTTTTTCCTGATGCCGACGTGAAGCTGTTTCTCACGGCATCAGCCGAGGAGAGAGCTCGAAGACGCTTCCAAGAGCTCAAGGGGAAGGGGCTCGACGTCGAGTGGGAGCAGGTAGCCGCCGATCAGGCTGCACGGGATGAGCAGGATAGCTCGAGACCTGTCGCGCCTCTGGCACCGGCGAAGGATGCGACAGTCTTCGACTCCACCGGTATGGAGGTCGAGGAGGTGCTAGACGGACTGGAGAAGCTTGTGAAAGGACGCATCCAAGAGATGTAGGCCGCAGGCTCCTAGATGTGTCCTGCAGATCGATGAGTGTCCCGATGAGCCATCTCCATCAGTCTGCGCCTCCTTCTGCACAAGACCCTCTGGGCCGGCCGCCGCCGCCTCTTCGAAGCCTTCCAGGAATGGGGCGAGAGGCAAAGTCAGTCTGCCATCGTATGGCCTGGGGCCTTGCCGACAGGCCGCTGAACGATGAAGGTAGTTCCTCGAGGGGGTCCCCCAGTGCAAGCAGCCACCCGATGTGGTAGATGTGTCGGTTCGATGGACTTGGTCGATCCAAAGATCCACTACAAAGTGAGTGGATCCATACCGGGGCTAGCGGCAAGGTGGTTTACGCTGTTGTCCGGTGTACTGCTTGGCCCGGGTAACCGCATGGTGCCCCTGGCTTCCTGCACCTGCTTGTTACTGGTTTTATCCACCGCTCTTGGCTGTTCTTTAGCTGGGCGGTCGGCATCGGAGACCGTAAAGGCCGATATGTCCCCCGGCTCGATGGATGATGGCGCCGGCTTCCATTCGAAGGAAGATAACGCATGTCCAGCTCGAGTCCTGCGGCGTTTTATTGTTTTGGCAAGACAGGAGGCCTTCGAGGACGTCAGGTCTCTTTTGGCTGCCGAGCTGCGGGTGCGATATGACGTGGAATCGTTGCGTGCAGACTACGAGGAGGCGGGTAGCGAGCTACAGGAAACCCTGGACCAGATGGAGCGTGCTCTATTGGATGGCGGCCTGATGATTTCCAGGGAGGAAGATGAGGCCTTACTTCCGCTTGGAGCTGGTAGGGCCGTGCGACTGGTTCGCGAAACGAAGGGATGGCGAGTTGGGTCACTTCAGTGAAGCATCGTTCAAAGCGGGTCTCGTCGGGGATGGAGGAGCGCATGTCGGAAAAGCGAAGTGACAACAAGATCGAAAACTGCGTACTAGTTGGGGCCGGCAAGGGTGGAGTCGGCAAGTCCACTGTTGCGGTCAATCTTGCGATTAGCCTGGCGAGGCTTGGCGCCAGAGTCGGTCTGCTCGATGCCGACGTGCATGGCCCCTCGATTCCGATGATGATGGGCGTCGAGGGAAGGGAACCCACGATAGTAGAGGGCCGCGTCCAGCCTATCGAAGCCCATGGAATCTCGTGCATGTCGATGGGCCTTTTGGTTCCTCCAAACCAGGCGATGATCTGGCGCGGCCCGATGCTTGCGCGAGCTCTCACGCAGTTGCTTCAGGATGTCGACTGGGGCTGCCTCGATTATCTGATAATAGATCTGCCGCCGGGGACTGGAGACGCGCCTCT
>SKWY01000213.1 GCA_007128675.1 Deltaproteobacteria bacterium
CTATCTCTATGTGCACGTCTCGGGCCAGCCAGAAGAGAGCGCGCTCGAGCTATTCATGGATCACTAGCCAGGAGTAGAAAATGAAGACGCAGACCCTTCTTCGGATCATTGCTTTGCTAATCGTTCTTTTGCCTGGAAGCCTTATTGCCGACTACAGGCCTTCAATGAACGTCACTTTTGAGCTCAAGAACGTAAAAGTACGCGAAGCCTTCGATATCATCACCGAGATGACTCAACAAAATTTCGTGATTCCTTCCTGCGTTGAATCCAAGGAAATCAGCATTCGTCTTCGCAATGTGCCGATCGCCACCGTAATTGATGCCTTGGCTGCCCAACTCGATGTGCGTGTAGTTCGACTGGGAAACACTCATCACCTGATCTGCGCGGACGACTTCGATCCGGCTCTGCCACTTGATTTGCCCATTGCCATCTCCTTGATCGATGTTGATGTGCAGACCATACTCGAGGAAATCGCAAGGAAAATTGGCCTTTCTGGTGCTCATTACGAAGGACCGCAGCAGCAGCTCACAATGGCCGTAAGCGGGATCAGACTCGAGACGGCGCTGAACGTCATAACGGAAAGCGCGAACCTCGAACAGCTGTGGGTAGAAAACGAGATTATTCACGCTGTTGCGAATTGATCCCTTGCGACATTCCTCTTTGAGGGGCGTACCTGCTCCACGCGCCTGACCATTCAGCAAGAAAGATCAACGTCCCAAAGTATCGCTGGCCGGCTTGCGTTCCCAATCACCGCGTACCATCCTGAGCTGAACCGAGTAGCGGAACGAAGGCACTAATGAACAAGAAAGCGCGAATCGCCTGGGTCGAGGCTGGCGAAGACAAAGAGGCCCGCTGGCTTTCGGAAGGACGGTCCAGGCCGCCTTCCAGGATCGTGCCTGCCGGGGACTCATTGAGAGCCGACGTGGCCTACCGGCATGCTTGCGAAGGTACGGCCCTGCTTTGGCGAGGCGACTTCCGAAACGCACGACAGCTGCTGACCGCCATTTCACGGCGGATCGATGCAAGGGCTCGGCGCGGCAAAAAGCAGGCAAGAGCAATCGCCCCCGCTGAAGAGTTTCACCGTTACAGGATAAGGACGGCCACACGAGCGAGAGTTCTCGGCATGCTCCTCATCGAACTCGGAGTCGATTACACGATACAGGCCCGGCGAGCCCCAGACAACGCACGTCCCATTCCGGTAGATGAGGATCATATGTTCGATGGGAACGAAGAATGAGCACCATGAAGCCGCAGGCCACTGGGACTGACCACACAACCCATAGGCGCCAGATCCTTGTACTTGTCGTGCTGGCTACAGCGCTCGCTAGTCTCGAAGTCGGCCTCGTCACGGTGACGCTCCCCTCGCTTGTCGAAGCGTTCCAGGCTCCTCGGTCTACAGTTCAGTGGGTGGCCGTCTCGTATCAACTGGCCATTATCGGGACCCTGATCCTTTTTGGGCGCCTAGTTGATGTGTTCGGAGGGAAAGCCCTCTATCTGTCGGGGATGGCTACGATCCTGTGCGCCGCGCTGCTTGCCGCCGCCAGCCCACACATACTCTGGCTCATCGCCGCTCGCGGCATTCTGGGCCTTGGAGCCTCGATGCTGCTCGCGACTGGCCAAGCGCTTGTCACAAGCGCCTACGGCAACGAGGGTCGCGGGAGAGCCCTGGGTTTCATGCACATGGCGGTAGCCGGAGGCTTGATGTCCGGCCCCGCAGTCGGGGGGTTGCTCGTCACGTTTATTGATTGGCGCGCGATTTTCCTCGCGCCGGTGCCTTTTGCCCTAGGAGCACTAATCTGGGGATGGAGAGTACTCCCGGTAGCCGGTCGCCAAGAGGGCGCCAGGCTGGATGTTCTTGGGGCAGCGCTCATCTTCGTCAGCGCGGCCAGCGGGGTCCTGGGATTGACTCGCGTGACGAGTCACGGTTGGGAGCAATCAACCGTTGCCTTGATCGCCGGCGCGCTCGTCTGTCTTTTCGTGTTCATCCTGGTGGAAAGGAGGCATTCCGCCCCGCTAGTCGACCTCTTGCTCCTTGGCCGATGGAGTTTGACCGCGGGTCTGCTTGCGGCCTTTCTCACCTTCATAGCGATGGCATCCAACATGTTCCTGCTTCCTTTTTCTCTCCAGGATCTGATGGGCCATTCAGCGGCGCGGTCGGGATTATTTATGATGGTCGTACCGCTTGCCATACTTCCCGTAGCACCCTTTGCCGGGTCGATAGCCGATCGTTACGGGGTACGCATTCCGGCAATCGCTGGGCTCGCGGCGGTCACCGTCGCGGTTCTTGGAATGAGCCGGTTCAGCGAAGGCACGTCGCCGATGTTTGCGGTCGCTGTACTGGCTCTCTACGGGATCGGTGCGGGACTATTCCAATCACCGAACAACAGCGCAGTCCTTGGTTCGGCGCCTGGGGACCGCGTTGGAACCGTATCGGGCATGCTCGCACTCTTCCGGAATCTTGGTCAGGTGATGGGGATCGCGGTGGCAACCACGATCTGGGCATTTCGGCAGACCCATTACGAAATAGCGTTTGATTGGTCGCAATCTCAGGTCCTGGGCGCGAGCATGAAAGATACGTACCTGGTGCTGGCGGGGGTAGGTGCCTTGGCCATCATCGTGTATGTGCTACGCCGCTGAACAGTCTCGTACCGTTTAGGCAGAACATCACACTAGGGGGCGAACGGAGATGGCGTCCTCGCGCCTCTGCGCTCTCCACCCAGCTCGAAGACGCAGAGCGACCCGGGAAGCCTGAGTCGTTCGCCCCCTTCATTCAGCTCAGAATAGCCTCCAATCAAGAAGTAGTGACGAAGGTTGCCGGCCTTGACGGCCTCGATGATCTCCGGCGCCGCGCCGAGCACAGCCTTTCTGCCGAAGCCGACATCGATCGTCTTTTCCGGCTCTGTGGCGGGACAGCCTTCGAGTTCGAGGACCGCCTCTATTACGAGGGATAAGTCAGGACCCTCCACGTGCTCGACTCCGGGCCATGAGACTAGGCTCGTAGTGAATATTCGTCCTTGATAGCTCTCTTTCGGGCTGACCAGGTCCTGATGGTGCTATTCTCCGTAGGATGAAAGGATACACACAGCGGCCTCGCCAAACGTCCTCGCCGCCGGAAGAGCTACCGAATCCGCAAGTGTCGACTTGGCGAGGAGTCTGAGTTTTTTCAAGGGAACACCGCTGGAAACCTGTCTCACGGCCAAGGAGTCCGAGTAGTGAGTATCATCAGGCTCAATCTTTCCAGCGAGAAATGGAGGTCCAACCCGTCATGATCCCCCCCTCGTCCCCCCCGAGTATCGATTCGGAAACCATCGACCCGAATGAGGGGACGGGACGATGGCTAATACTTCGGGCTTTCCCTCTCATTGTCCTTGCTCTGGCGATTGGCGCCCTAGCGGGTGGGCTACGATGGATCGTGGACTTCTTTCCCGTCCTCCATGGAATGTTGTTCGGCGCATTCATCGGGGCACTGGCAGGTAGCTTCGGTGGCCGAGATACTCCTCGTCTCTGGGGGGCCTCCCAGCGATTCTGGCTACTGTTGAATCTCCACCTATCCTATCTGCTGGCCATGGGCGTTACGCTCAGTCATCTGAATGCGCCGCCCCTGGCCTCCACCCTCACCTGGCTGAGGAACGTCCATAGAGGCTTGGCCGGCGAGCCTTTTTTCGGCGCCAATATTTGGACCCCGCTTCAGCCCTCCATCGGTGAGATCTCTGGAGGTGCCTGGATATTTTTCAACGTATTGGACAATGCGCTCTTCTTGTTTCTTGCTCTACTCTTCCTGGGCATTGTCATCGGTAAGTATCACGACGAAGACGAAGGGCATCTCGAAGAAGGTGACAGCGAGGCTGGTTTAGACTCCGACTCCGACTTCGACACTAACGCCAATGACGAGGAGATGGATGAAGATGCCGACAGCTTACCGACTCATGCCCCCATTGCGCGAAGACTCTTCTTTCTGCAGTGGGGCATAATCTCTCTTGCAGTCATAGGGATGGGAGCCCTCGATGATTCTTCTCGTGATCCTCGCGGCTTCAATCCCGCGAGCATCGCACAGCTTAGGTCGCTCGAGGGACGCTACGTATTCGAGGATGGCGCTTTTCTCCTCGGCCCACCCAGAAAGGAAGGCTCCTTCAATTGCCGAATCGCTGGATACGACAACTTGGTCTGTGATTCCGAGCCTAGCGGAACATACATGCTCTCCCTTCGTGGAAGTTCTCCGACGTTTTCGGGCACACTTTACACCGGGAAGACAATGAGAAGTGTACGAGCCCGTTTTTCGGACGACGGAGAAACCTTGCAGCTGGCCGGACGTGTCCAAGCTCGCGGGACTCGTATGGAAGCGCTCGTCGAGGCTCGTAGGGATTGACATTCGTCCCATCTCGACCAGCGCGAGCTGGTGGAAGGCGGCGCATGCTCGAGCCATGTACAGCGCCTCTCGAGACGGGACAGCTAGCGGCTCCTTTTCTCCTCCATCAGAATTGCTTGAATACGAAGGTTCATTACACATCTCTATCCGAGCTACACATCCGGTAACCGTTCACCACCCAACAACCCTCATCAACCTCAGAGCCCCGTTGAGGCCGTGAACGGTTACCGCATCTGTTCTACACTCAACCTCGAGGAAAGCCGGAGCAGGATGGCAAAGGCTATTCTCGGAAATCTACTTGTGCACTTGCCGGCAGAGAAGTAGTCTTCCCCTGCTCGTTTTCAAGCAATCGACTATCCATGGCTTTCTAGCGTGAGAAGCCCCGTTCTGGCCGCCACATCGGTGAGTCACTCCTCTCAACCCAACAACAGGATTGTTTCGCAGATGAATAAAATGTCTACTGAAAAGCTCGCTCTCGTGATTGCTCTTACCGGCTTCGCCCTGGCTTCCACGGGCTGTCCATCCACGGTTCGCATCAACAGCGATCCACCAGGTGCCTCGGTCACGGTGAACGGCCAACACGTCGGGACCACTCCCACGGCTTACACGGACACTGCCATCGTCTTTTCTACGCGCCACGTGCAGCTGGATCTAGAGGGTTACCAAACGCTTCACACCACCATCTCTCGAAGCGGCTCGATCAATGTAGGTGCAGCTTTAGGTGGCTTCTTCTGTCTCTGGCCCCTGTGGCTATGGGCAATGGACTATCCCGATCATGTCAATTTCCAGCTGCAGCCCATCCGAACCATGCACGGAAAGGCCGAAGAGGAAGAGCCCGACAGCGAGGAGGATGAGCAGGCTGAGCAAATCCCCATAGCGGCGTTGAAGGCCGGCTCCTAATCTTCTTTGTTGCTCTCTCGACTCCTATAGGGCGCATGCCTCGTCGCCGCTGAACGACAGCGATCGTTGTAGTCGACTAAACGTAGAAGCATGCGAAGACCTAGTTGGGCTCACATGCGGCAAAGGA
>SKWY01000548.1 GCA_007128675.1 Deltaproteobacteria bacterium
AAGGGGCGTATGTCGAGGTAGTCGGCAACCTTCCGTCCGCAATCCTCGAAGATCTCGTGGAGGATTCCCGGAAGCATCAAGAAGGTGGGCCCAACGTCGAACTTGTAGCCGTCGATGTCCAGGAGGGCGTTGCGCCCGCCGACCTCCTCTTTCTTCTCGAAGATCTCTACTTGGAAGCCCTTGTGGGCGAGCAACATTGAGGCGGACAGTCCACCAGGACCTGCTCCGACTACGGCTACCTTCTTCATCGATTACTCCTTCCACATCAGCTGATACCGTTGGAATCCGGGACATCCGAGGTCGGTCAAGAGCCTTTCTAGACCATTATCTAGAGGCCTAGGTCCGATGAGAGCCGTAAATCCCTGAATGAACGAACTACTTTCCTACCACATCGAGCCGAACTGTTTCTACTCTTGTGGGATTTCGACCCCTGCCGACACGGAGACCCATACCCGAGCAGTGAGCAGCGATTGGCGTTATTGGCGCGAGTCGTGGGGGGCGCTCAAGGTTGGGCCGCGGCGGCGTCCACCATGCGCCCCATGAATAGGATCGAGCCTGTCGGTCGATCCCTAATCAAGAACAGGAAGGGGCGATCGAGACGAACGTTGAAGGAGTCGATGGGGGCGGATGTCGGCATGCCCACGACGATGGCCGTCGCAGCCGCGGCCTCGGTCCCCTCTTCATCGACTATGATCGCGGCCTTGTGGAAGGCGCCCGTGACGTGTAGCTCCTCTTCCAGGGCGACCTCGCTCAAGCCGCGGAAGTCGGCCTGCTCGGGATCGAAGGTAATCCCGAAGCCCTCCTTCGTGAAGATCTCGACGAGATCGAGCTCGGAATCGAACTCGAAGCGCGGCATCGAAAGAGAGCCCCCCATCGAAGTCAGGGAGCTTATGACATCGTCGAGCTTCTGTGCGTCGAAGCCCGCCTCGAAGTCCGCGTAAGTGCCTTCCTCGGGGAGAATGAGGAGCATCGAGAGATCATTGCCCACATAGGCGAGCTCCACCGCCTCCGCGCCATCGACTACCCCGTAGGACGCCCCGTCGATTTCGCCACTCATCATCGGAACGTCCGATGCCACACCGCCAAGAGCGGTGAACGGAGCATCATCCGTGAGACCATCCTCGAAGGGGAACTGCCAGGCGCCCTTGAAGTAGATTGCGTTGGTCAAGACGAGCCGGGTGAACCTGTCTATCGAGTTCTTGGGAAGCAGCTCTTCGATCAGTCCGCGGGTCTTGTAGGTGATATGGGCGTTGATCTCCTGACGCGCCTCTTCCCAGGCGTTGCGAAAGTCCACGATCCACATGCCGGCGCCGTAGTGACGAGCGAGCAGCTCTAGGTACTCGTCCACGTAGGGATAGTCCGCGAGGCCCCAGATATCGTTGACGATCTCGAGTACCGGAGCTTCGCCTTCATCCGCGCTCGGCTCGTAGTCGTTGCGTGAGGCGAGTTCACCGTCGAGCCGGTTGGAGGCCGGGTGAAAGGCGGCGGGCTCCATTGCGAAGTGGAGCATCTCTGCTATCTCGTCGGCAGTGTCGCCGAGCGCGCCCGGCCAGAGCATGGAGAAGGCGGTGACGATGGAATGAGGAGAGAAGAGCAGGTTCTCGTTCGCTCCTTCGGCCTCTATGCCCTTGTGGAACAGCCAGAAGGCGAAGGCGGTGTGGTCCGAGACCAGCTCGGCCAGCTCGGCCGCGCTCGTCGCCGGATCCTCCCGATCCACGTCCGCCATGAGCAAGGAGGCCGTCTCCATGGGCGGCGGGCGATCCGCTACCTCTCCTTCGTCGCATCCGGGTGCCAGCAATAAGACCGCAAAAAGGGCCATGGGGGTGATTAGCGAGACTAGACGAGTCATCAAACTTCTCCTCTCGAGGATCCATAGGAGGTTTCGGAACGGCTACGCGCTATGCAGTTGAATGCTCGCTGGTTGTATTTGCAGCAATAAGGCCAAAAGGTCATGTCGAGTCATTTCAGGCATTTGGACGAGGCCTGCTCGCTGCTGCGGTCGCCTGGACCGTCTGATTTGCACGCAAGGCATCAGTATTTCGAGGATGTGCCGTATCGTTCAGGACAGCTTCCCTTGCTGCAATTGCTTGTTTCTACCTTCGTTGCAGCGGCGTACAGTCCGAGTTGAGCTGCAGCTTCAGATCGGTTCCTGGGATTTCAAATCGATAAATGTCTTCTTTGTACTTGATCGAAGCCACTGCGTTTTGGGGGGCACCTTCTTTGAGGGCAGAGGCCCAAACGTCTTTGAAGCTGCAAGATGGTGCCGTCAGTTCGCTCGTGAATCTGCCAGGGCCCGGTCTTGGATCCCAGCGATCCACAGCGACACCCCTATTCCATCGTGGCGTAACCCCCGACCCATCGGAACTAGTGTACTCGTGAAAGCGCCAGCCGCGGTAGCCTGCTATTGCAATGGCTTGTTGATGCCAGACTGTTTCTGTTGATCCTCCGGCTCCGAGCGGAGGCTGATTGGAAGGAGGATTGACGGTTCTGAAAAAGACGTATTTCGCTGTTCCATTGACGACTTTATCGTTTACATCAATAGTGCCGTCGGGCCGCACTCCTTCAGCCTCGATTGCCACCAGCTTGTGGGAACCCCCTATCATGTTTATTATATCAGGCAAGGCGGCTATTGGATCATAATTCTTCCGATCACCCGGCAGTGCAAAATCATCTCTGCATGCGCCTAGGAACAGACACAAAGCCAGCAAGAAGGCAGTGACGCCATATAGGCGTAAAGAGACGGGCCGGATGCGGCAGTATCGCAATCCAAGCGACGAGATTGGCTCTTTTGGCTGGCCTTTAGACATGAGGGTCTCCCTATGGTTCGCCTTGCAAGGCTCCGGACTGTTTTTGGAAGAAAAGTCTTCTTGATGCCTCGGTGTTTCGAGGGATTGGCATCATAGCATTGTAGCTTCGAGAATACAGATAGAACCCCAATTAGTTTGGGACTCCCGCCCTGTCCTCCTTCTCCTTTCCCTTGCCTCCTCTGTGCCGTCCTTCATCATCTATTTCCGTTTTGAACAAGCAACTCTTCAAAGGCTGGGGCGAGACGGTAGCTCCGAGCCTTTCGAGACGGGTTTTCGACCTCCAAGAAACCCTCCTCAACCCACTCCTTGCACAGGGCGTTGATGGTTCGGGGGGACAGTTTCAGTTGCTCTGCCATCTCTTTCGTCGTGATCGTTCGGCTTTGGGCGAACAGGGTCATGGCCTTGCGTTGGCGGGCCGTCAGACTGCGAAGCAGTGACGACTGGTCGGTCTGCCCCCGGCTGGCCGCCTGCTGCGCCTTGAGCCGGACCTTGGCGAAAGCCTCGGCAACGCCAAGCGTGAAATACTCCACGAAGCCGGTAATCTCGGCCTCGGCCCGGCCCATATAGTAGTTGTGCGAGGGACAAACGGTGAGGGCTTGGTAGTACGCTTCGAGGTTCTGGGCGTAATAGGCGTCCAGCGAATAGATCCCCTTTAGCCCATAACCTCCGAGGTGTAGAACAAGGGTGGCCAGCAGCCGCGCCGTTCGCCCATTGCCGTCATAGTAGGGGTGGATGGTGGCAAACTGATAGTGGGCGATGGCCGCGATCAACGGCACGGGCAATTCGCTGCGCTCCCGCTCGCGGTCGATCCAGGCCACCATGTCAGCCATGAGGCGCGGCACATCCTGAGCTTCCGGGGGCATATAGACGATGGCGCGGTCGGCACTGTTGCGGATGACATTCTGGCCATCGCGGTAAGGGGTGGCCGTCTTGCAGCCGCTCATTACCAGGCCATGAAGTTCCTGGATTTGGCTCTCCGTAATAGGGCCAGGCGCTTGCGTCAGGCGCTCCATATGTTCCAGCGCCAGATAGTGGCAGCGGACCTCCTGCTCGTCGCGCTCCCGGTTGGGGAAGCGGGCGCGTCCGTGGATGACTTCCCGGACCTGCTCTTCGGTAAGCCGGTTTCCCTCGATCTGCGTGGAATAGTGCGTTGACAGGAGCTTGGCCGTCTCCCGAAGGGAGGCCAGCATTTCCACGCTGATTGGTAGGTCAATGACCGCCTGGCGGCTGGCCTCGATATCCATCAGGGCCTTGGTGATCGCCGGGGTTATCCGAAAATTGGGCTCGAACAAAGGGGAGTCCTCCTTTTTCCAGGATATCCCACTGCGGATAAACCAACAATAAATCGACAATAAACTAACATTCAACTCCGGATAATCCACGCTCTATAGCCCGAATCCGTCCTGTCTGACTTCTCGGACGACCGAAACTGGGTGCTGGGCCGCTGGTAGAATCGAGATTAGGGCACAGCCCCCCCCCGGAAGTAGAAGGTAGCGTTCGTCGGTAGCGTCTTGACGTCTTGACGCTGTAGCGTTACATTGAGTTCATGGCTACCGGAAGAAGAACAACGATCTACCTAGACCCTGAAATCCATAAGGCGATACGGTTGAAGGCAGCGACTACCGAACGTTCGATTTCGGAGATGGTCAATAGGGCCCTCCGTCAGTCGCTTGCAGAGGACGCCACAGACATCGAGGCGCACGAGGAGCGCACGGAAGAGGAGAGCGTGCCTTTCGAGGAGTTCGTGAAGGGATTACGACGGCGTGGGAAGCTATAGCCTCTTCATCAAGCCAAGTGCCGGAAAGGAACTGGAGGCAATACGGCAGAGGAGGGTTCAACAACGAATCATCTCGGCTATACGTGCGCTTGCCGACGAACCTCGACCCGTGGGTTGTGAGAAGCTGTCTGGCGAGCGTGCCCTATATCGGGTGCGGGTCGGAGTCTATCGCATCGTGTATGCAATTGACGACGAGCTCGCCGAAGTTCATGTGAGCAAGATCGGGCACCGACGAGAGGTCTATCGGTGAGCATTCGCCCGACCAGCCTTTTGTCTTCGTCCCGTTCTGTCATGCTTATTCGGACGCATGGTGAACACTCGTTCTCATTCATCGTGAACAGTGATTCGAGTGCTTTCTCTCCGAGGCTGGAGTCCTCACCGAGGCGGAGGAGACGCGTGCAGCGATCCGCAAGGACCCTGATTTGTTCCTGTAACCGGCACCACCAAATAAGATAATTATGGATGGTGCGGGCATTGACCTCGGGTACTAAGCTTCCCCACGCCAGTAGCTTCTTGCTGGATTCCATACAAAAAGCTGCGCTTTTGCCGGGGGTCTGCAGGTTTGAGAGCGTAATCGCTCCGGGATCGAACTATGCCAGCCTTCGTGAAGCGGCTTCGTTCCGACTCTTTATTGCCGAGAGCCTTGGCACCGATATGGATGAGAAGAACTCTCACTACTCCTCATACCCATCCGGCCCAGTCCATTCGTCATCGGTGATCCAACCGACCCTGACGGCGTACTTGTATGGAGCCGATTTCCTGAAGTCCTCGAGTGTCTCGCCCGTGCGTGC
>SKWY01000325.1 GCA_007128675.1 Deltaproteobacteria bacterium
CCCGAGTATGGCGCTAGGCCTCGAGAAAACCGGCAATCCACGCCTGGCAAGCAGATCCAACATATGCACGCGATCGAGCATCTGTGGGGAGTAGTCGGATGTAATCTTCTTGATGACCACCGCATCGTAATAGGTAAGACCTCGTCCATGGCAGAATAGCTCTCCCTCATCGAGATCGAGGTGAACAGACGCCATGTCCACCACTACGCACTCAGCGGAGGCTGCTCTAAACGCCTCCGCTAGTCTCTCGGTTGACCAGGCTCCATGGTTCCCAATGACCGCAATATTCATATGCCAACTCCCTATGGCGAGCGACGCCTTGATTTCTAGGCTTCCTTGTTAGACAGCTCACGATTCGGATCGCGTTACCATGTCTTCATCAAGGTAAAGCTCCTGAAGCGTTGCCGGCGGATGACGAAGTAGGCGCGAGGTGATCTCCAAGGCCCTGGATATCATCTCCTCAGCAAAGTCGGTGTCCAGCTCGAAACGAGCGGATGTAACGAAGGAACGGATCAGGCCCAAGGACAGCCTGGCATCAAAACATCCATCCTGATGCTCTCGAGCAAAACCGCGCACCGCACCAAGAAAGCGTGAGTTGGCCTCGTTCAGACGACGTCTGACGCGCCGGGAGCTGGACGGCACCCGAAGATTCGATACAAGAAAGACCGACACATCCTGAACGTAGTCCTCATCACGTGAACGATGTACGTCGATGTAGCGTATCTCGTCGGATCTTGCATCATAAAGGATGTTGTTCGTATTGAAATCACCATGAGCAAACACGGTAAATGGCGCAAGAAGACCGGACTCCAGCTCCCGCAGTAACTCTATGGGTTCCAGCATTCCACCTTCATCGTTGGAACCTTTCAAATCGGGGTGGACTGCAAGGACGTCGTCCAGCCGAGAGAAGAGTTGTTCGATGTACGTAGTTCGGGTCGCTTCCTTCTTCATGGTGCACGTCCAGATGCTCACCATAGTCTCGATCAGCTTCTCGAGAGCGCGCTCACAAATATTCGTATCACCACGAGCAAGGACCTCTTGAATGGTAAGGCCCTCCAAGAACTCCAGCGACAACGAAGCATTCTCCGTATCTTCGTGAAAGCCCAGCACTCTGGGAGTCAGTTTGGGACGAATCCTTTTCCATATTTCGAGGTTTCGTCTCTCTTGTAGGATCTTGGCATGCTTTCCCTCCTTGAATATTGCGACCGTCGCTCCGCGTCTACTCTTCCCAGACAGCTTGCCGATACGACAGCCCGACCTTGTTCCCCATATCCCCTCGAAGGCTATCTCGTGCAAAGGCAGCTCCAGTCCCAGATCATCGAGAGAGCGCTGCAAAGCTCGGTACTGGTCTATTTTGAGCTTCTCGCCGAGCACCGAGAAGATGATCGCCTCACCTATGTTCAAGAGAGCATCGCCCATGCGCTCCAGGTATCGAAAGATGAACAGAGTAGTAACTAGATCACTTGTCTGGGGACTCGACTTCAGCCTTTCCACGATGTCTGCGTAGATGGCCTTGTAGAGACCATCCAGCACCGACTCGGAGTTGCATATTTTCGACGCCAGAGAAAGATCTTGCTCGAAAAGAGCCTGCACGACCACATCGAGCGCCTCGCGCACCTCGTTGAAGAGGGGCCGGTGTTCATATCGCCCCAGATGAACACGAGAGCCCACAAAGGTGGTGCGCTGGACAATCCGAACAGAGTAGTCGCTGATCCGCTCCAGGTTATTGGCGATGATGTTGACGGCCCGAGTGAAGTCGAGTTCTTTCTGTTCGAGCAAGGATTGGCCGAGGAGCCTAGAAAAGCAGGCGTTCTCGATCATGCTCTTGAGGTTGTCCACACGGTCATCACGGGCATCAACTCTCGCCATCGCACCGACGTCATCCGACTCTAGTGCGAGAGCGGCATCTTCGAGTTGCTGTGCGACCTCGACCACCATGAACTGGAACTGTCGCTCGATCTCTTCAAGGGCGTGCATGATCCTGTCTCAATGATATCCAAAGTCCGACTGGCAAACAGGCATAACCGCCCCGAGATTAGGATAAATCCCGTAGGCATCGATTAGACCTGGCCGTTCAGCTGGCCGCCAAGGCTATCAGTCCTTTAGTTTGTGAGACTATCGTGATTCCACGAAGAGACGGTGCTACTGCCTCATCCTGACAAAGGCGTATACAGCGACACTAGGAGGCTATGCCCTAGCCAAAGGCAAGGCCTGGCATCCACACACGACAAGCGGTCCTCCGCCTCGAACTATGTCTCCTCGCGCACAAGGTTCAAGCTGCAAGTTTCGTCGCCTACCTGGATTGTCCCACTCAATTCGTCTTCGTCATCGAGCTCGACATCGACCTCGTACGTCACACTCGTTCCGTTGCATGTCAAGGTGTTCGAGAACACAACGCTTGGATCTTGGTCGATAGTGACGGCGGAACCCTGGCAATGAACAGCTTGGTCCGGGTCCGTTGGTATTGGCTTGAGAAGGCCTGTGTTTACGGAGACATGGACCGTATCGGAACTGGCCTCCGTTATGACCATTACTACATGCTCACCGTTGTTGTCCGTGGTCGTGCAGTCAGATGTCGCGCCCCTCCAAATACCAATAATCTCTGCCCCGGCCTCTGACTCTCCACAAGCAGCGAATGCAAGAACAGCTAAAAGTAGAACAATAGCGCGTTTCATTATTCTCAACCTTTCGTCGTAACGGGCAGCTGCCCTCTGCATCGACAATAAATGAATCTTACGTCACCTGGCACCCACAGCAGTTCGAAGAGGAGTACTATCGTTGTCAGGACAGCCAACTATTGGCTGCTTGACTCAAAAAAAACGAGTCTCTGGAATTCCCGGGGCGGTTCAACTCTCCTGCTTACTCTGCCTTGGCACATCAAGGCTCCATACTAGCAAATACCGAAGGCGTCTTCGGTGGAAATGGGGGCTCACACAACCAAAACGACATGCTCGAGCCCGTGGATGTCATCACTGGACGGGATATCTGCCCTCCAAGATTAGTGGTGCCCCCTAGGCGCCACTTTGTCGCGAACTGTTCCCACATAGTGGCCCGCAGCGAGCATGGTGCCCCCTAGGCGCCACTTCCTCGCGAACTGTTCCCACATAGTGGCCCGCAGCGAGCCAAGGTGCCCCTAGGCGCCACTTCCTCGCGAACTGTTCCCACATAGCGGCCAGCAGCGAGCCACGGACAAGAAAAGAAGACGCCCCATAGATCGTTTACGCCCCATGAACGTCGATATGGCAATGTCCGGGACAAATGCGCGAAGAAGCTCGAAGGCTCCCTTTTGGCTCCTCCTTGCAGCAGCGGCCTGCGTCGCGTCGGTTGTCTATTTGTACCCGGTCCTTCGAGCCACCAATCCCCTCGAGGTCCACCTCTACGGTGGACAATCGATCATGCCGGGCACCTCCGGGCTGTTCCACGTCCGGGCGATCGACCCGATCACGGAGGAAGGCATCGCCGAGGCCCGGATCGATGTGGAGTTGAGACAAAAAACGACGGACGAGGTCGTCTGGCGGAGCCGATTAGAAACCAATGAAATCGGGGCGGTGGCCTTCGAGATAATCCTGCCTCCCGATACCCTCGAGGGCCCCCATCGCCTGAAGGTGGCGAGCGGCCGGGGGCGGCGGGGAGCCTCGGTGTCGAGAGCCATCGATGTCGAGCGTGTGCTCGAGCTGGGAATAGCCACGGACCGGCCGCTCTACCAGCCGGGGCAGACCATGCTCATCAGAGCGCTCGCTTCCTATGTAGGAAACGGTCGACCGGCGGCCGGCGAGCAGCTCACCTTGGAGATCACCGACCCCGAGGGAGACATGGTGCACCGGCGGACGCTGTCCACCTCCGACTTCGGCATCGCCGCCGCAAAGATGCCGCTCGCGAGTCAGGTTCGAAAGGGCGATTACGAGCTGGCTATCGTGGCGGGAGAGAACCGGGCGACAAGGAGGGTCGTCGTGGATCGCTACCGTCCGCCCCCCTTCATCCTCTCGGTTGCAAAGAGCCGGAAGGGGCCGCGCGTGTTGGAGGTGAAGATCGGCGCGCGCTACCCCTTCGGCGAGCCGGTGGACGGCGGCGACGTGCTCCTCACGATCTTTGCGCCAGGCATGGAAGAGAACCCAGAATTCACAAAGGAGGCGAAGCTGGACGCCGGTGGGGCCGTGGCCATGGATCTGGACCTGGCCCTTGTCATGGGGACCCGGCAGGCGGCAAGAGGGGGATTGCTGTTGACGGCCGAGGTGACCGACGGCTCCGGCCACAAGGAGGCGTTGACGCGCCCCCTCGACATTCAAACCGAGAGGTCGCGCCGCGAGGCGGAAAAGCTCGCTAGGGAGCGCAGCCTTATACGCGACGGCATCGACATCATCACGGCGCGGAGCACCTACCGGGCCGGTGAGGAGATCGAGGTCGTCGTGCAGACCGCTTGGCCGCAGGAGCTTGTCATTGTCGATCTCATCCACGCCGGCGTCGTCCGCGCCGCCGGTCACGCCACCCTTCAGCCCCATGTCGAAGAGCCGCAATCAGACTTTATCGGCACGCGGGCGAGGACGGTCCTCCGGGTGCCCGAGGACATCTCGGGCCAGGTGCTCTTGCACGCCTATCGCCCCCTCGCAAGAGCCCCCAAGGAACGCAGGCACCGCGGGCATCCGCGTGGCAGACATGCAGCTGCTCTGCGCGAGAACGGAGACCGCTCCATCGACTCCTTGCGAGAAGGGGGCGTGCTGCAGCTCGAGATCACGCCCCGCGAAGCTCTCACGGTAAGGGCTCGTCAGGACGCGGCGAGCCCACGGCCCGGGGACACCCTGCGATTGACCGTGGACGTGGAGCAAGAGAGCGGCCCCGTGCGCGCGGCCCTCGCTCTTCGCGGAGTGGACGTAGCAAGCCTAGCGGCCGCCGAGCTTCGCGGAGCCGGCGATGACGCTGCTTCCAGCGCGGTCGCCCTCCTCCCGGCGTCTCTAGAGCAAACAAAGGCGGCTCTCACGACGCCCGTGAACTACTTCACGCGGGAGGAGGAGCGCCGCACGAAGCTTACGTCCAGGCTGACGGTGCTGCAAATCGCCTTCGTCTACGCCGTCTTCGTGGTGGCCGTCCTCCTTCTCGGGCCGGTGCTCCTAAAGGCTCTGGGGATCTTCTCACGCCGAGCGCTCGGCATGGAGGTACCCGAACGAAAGGGTCCGGCGCCATCCATCTCCCTGGTTCTGTGGTGGGGAGCGGCGCCGGGAGCCGTGCTCGTGCTGCCCGGATTGACGATGGTCTGCCTGATGTTTTTCGCGGATGCCTCGACCGGCTTCTTCGGCCAAAGCATGTTCAGCGAAAAGTTCGTGATAGGCGCGGCCGTCATCACCTACCTCTTGGTGGCAGGC
>SKWY01000506.1 GCA_007128675.1 Deltaproteobacteria bacterium
CGGCGAGAGCTTTTTCAGTTTGTTCGCAGGCCGGTCTTGCCGAGCCCCCATCGAGATCGGTTTCGATCACTTGCGCGCCTGCCTTGAGGCCGGCGACGAGCGCCTGACCGGTCGCCGTAGTCTGCTGGCCCATTCTTCGCTGCCAGCGAGCAAAGACATTGAACATAATCACGGCGGGGATCGCAACGCCAAGGCCAACGGCCGTCGCAACGAGAGCTTCCGAGATTCCCGCCATTACGACGTCCGGACCCCCGGTCCCTCCGGCCGCGGCGAGGTCGGCGAAGGCTCGGATTATTCCTAGACAGGTCCCAAACAACCCTATGAAGGGGGCGTTGCTCCCTATGGTCGCCAGTATGGATAGGAAGCGGTCGTACTCGGTGCGGACTCTTGCAAGCTCACTTGCCAGGATCGACTCCACTGCCTCCGGGCCTTTGCTCGAATGCTCCAGACCTGCCCGAATAACGGTTGCCACGAACCCACGCCTACCCTTTACCCAGGCAAAGGCGGCCTCGCTGTCTCCTTCTCGCAGGCTCGTGAGCAGCTCCGAGGCCGGCCGGCCGCTGCCTCTGCCATAGAAGACAGCTCTTTCTATGCCTACCGCCACCGAGAGGAACGAGAGGGCGATCAGGATCCACAGGATCCACTCGGCTCCCAGTAGCGTGAAGTCCAAAAGAAACTCTGTGAGCATGAAATGCGAACCCTCGCTGTAAGCTCAAAGCGTTGGATCAGTCTCTTCATCGAGTCCGGTCAACTCCTCTAGCATACCCATGGCGCGAGCAAGCGAAAGGATCGCCATGTCCAGCTCCAGCTTGCCCATCACTACCTGTGTCTCCGCCAAGAAGGCTCGTGAGGTGGCGTCGGTGACTTCGAGAGATGTCGCGGCCCCGACCTCGTAGCGAGCGCGCGCCAGCTCCAGGCTCTCGGTCGCAAGCTCGGAGGTGCCCTCGAGGCGCTCGAGCTGCGCCGACGCGGAGTCCAGCTCGAGCCGGGCCTGGATCACCTCTTGGCGCACTCTGTCGGCCAGGCTGTCTCTTGCTCGCTTCGCCTGTCTTACGCGCAGGCGCGCGGAGTCGAGCTGCTGCCTCCTCTGACCTCCTTGATAGATGGGCACAGTCAAGTTCATCGTGGCAAGCCAGGTGAAGCGGTCGTCTCTTAGGTAGCTGGTCGAGGGGCTGTAACGAGCGCTGGCCGAAAGGTCGAGACTCGGAAGAAAAGCCATCCGGGCCGCGGTAACCAGGTGGTCGGCCGCCGCGATCTGACGCTCGAAGGCGGCCAGATCCGCCCTATTCTCGATCGCCTCGGCAAGCTCGACATCCACGGTGAGAGGCAGTGTCTCCTCGGGCTGGACGAGCATGTAATCACCCTCGTCATGGGGCCTGCCGATAAGGGTGCCAAGAGCCACCTTCACCGATGCCAGTGAGGCCTCCGCGATTCGAAGCTCCTCGATGGCGCCCCTATGATCGATCTGTGCCCTGAGGAGATCGAGACGATTCGCGGCCTCGAGTTCATGCCGAGCCTTGACCACCTCGAGGTATTCCACCGTATCCGCTACCTGACGCTTCGCCAGATCCACGGAGCCCTGGAGCGCGATGCCCGAGTAGAAGGCCGTCGCCACGGTGTAGAGGAGCTCCGTTCGCAGCCGGTCCCTATCCAGATCCGTGGCGGCGCGAAGCTCTCTCAACGCGCGCAGGGTAGGCAGGGCCTGGCCCTGGAAGATGACCTGACGAAAGCTTGCGCTGGCTTGAGGCTGATAAAGCTCTTGAACTATCCGCTCGTTACCATCGGGCTGCGGGAAGCGGACCTCCTTGTCGTTTCTGGTCAGGGATCCGACTATGGCCACGCCTGGGCGGAGGGTCGACCAGGCTCTGTCAATGTCGATTGTGGCCTCCACGGCTCGGTCGCGGGCGGCTTCCAAATCGCGAGAGCCCTCGAGGGCTGCTCGAAATGCTTGCTCGAGGGATATGGTCTCTCCGCGGGCCGCTTCCACCTCTCGAGCCGTGCCGAGACTTAGCGTCCCTCGAGCCGGCGTCGGCGCACTAGCGATGGAGGCCGCGTTGCCCGGCGAAGGAGCGGTGCCGGTGGGCGAACTCGTGGCACCGCATAGAAGGGCGGACAGAGCCGCCAGCAGTAGGGCCGACAAAGAAGCTCTTGCCCAGTGAAGACCTTTTTTCATCAAGAGTGAGCCTTGTTGCTTGCCCCGCCTCTAGGAACCTTTTTCTAGGCGAGCCATTCCCGAAGAGCGGCTGATTAGAGCATTGCCTCCATGGCGCTCTCATCTCCAGCTTGCAGGATGGCCGCCTTGGCCGGGCAAAGGGCAAGGTTCCTTCGCGCATTGAATTGGGCCACCTTGATCTTGTCGTGAAGATACGCGGCGTCTGGATCCTCTTCGCAAATCCCTCTTGTTGCCTTGGAGTCCAAGGCATCCACGTTCTTGGCCCTGCAGATATCCTCGAACCTTGGCCAGGCGATGAGGGCCTGCTCCAGTAAAAGCCAGCCAACCACCACCGAGCCCATGAGGTCCAGAAACGCCGTGGCATTGAGTATGGGGGAAAGAGGTCTATCGCGTCCTACCTTGGCGAAATGCGTGGCACCGGCCACTAGGGCGTCGCGAGCCTTCGTGAATATGGCGACGTCAGCGGCAAGAAGGGGATGAGATGCGTGGGGCTGAACGCTCTTGGTCATCATCCCGATGAGGTTCTTCATGTCGGCGCCGTCTCTTGCGGGCAGCTTGCGTCCTATGAGATCCAAAGCCTGGATGCCGTTAGTCCCCTCGTAGATGGAGGCGATCTTCATGTCCCGCATGTACTGCTCCACGGGATACTCGCTAAGGTAACCGTATCCCCCCAGCACCTGAATAGCGAGCTCCGTTGCCTTGAAGCCTTGATCCGTGGAGTAGCCCTTCGCGATTGGAGTGAGAAGTTCAACGAGGCCGTTGTAGCGCTCCTTCTCCTCGGGGTCCGTCGATACCTCGGCCATATCGAGGAAGAACCCCGTGCGAAGAAGCAGGGCCCGCGTGCCCTCACCTATGGCCTTTTGCTGCAGCAGCATCTGTCGAACATCGGGATGCCTATCGATGGTGACGTCCGGCGAGCCCTTGCCGGCCAGGATATCCTTGCCCTGAACTCGCTCTTTCGCGTACTGCAGCGAGTACTGATAGGCGGCGTTCGCAAGCGATGCCCCCTGAAGGCCCACCTGGATGCGGGCCTCGTTCATCATCTGGAACATCGCGCGCATACCCTTGTTCTCCTCGCCGAGGAGCCAGCCCTTGCACCGGCCGTTCTCGCCAAAGGTCAGCGTGCAGGTCGGCGAGGCATGGATTCCCATCTTGTGCTCGATGCCTGTACACTTGACATCGTTATCCTCGCCCAGGGTGCCGTCGGCGTTGACTCTGGTCTTGGGAACTAGGAACAAGGAGATTCCCCGAGTTCCCTTTGGGGCGCCCTCGGTTCGCGCCAGCACGGCATGAATGATGTTTTCCGATAGATCATGCTCTCCGAAGGAGATGAAGATCTTTTCCCCCTCGATGAGGTAGTAATCGCCCTCCTTGCGAGCCCTTGCTCGCACGGCCCCCACATCGCTGCCGGCGCCGGCCTCGGTGAGACACATGGTGCCGGTCCATTTGCCCGTGTACATGTTCTCGAGATAGATCTTTTTCAGCTCGTCGTTGCCAAATGTCTCTATCAGGTGGGCGGCGCCCGTCGTCAGCAGCGGTCCTAGGCTGAAGGAGAGACAACCTCCAAAGAAGAGATCGTTGACGGCCATCCCAAGGCTATAGGGCATTCCTTGGCCGCCGTAGTCCGGGTTGTGAACGAAGCCAAGCCATCCGTTCGCCGTGTAGAGATCGTAGGTCTCCTTGAAGGGCGCCGGCATTGTCACCTTGCCGGTAGCCGGATCGAAGCTTGCTCCTTCCCGGTCGCCTATGGGGTTCATTGGCGCCATCTGATTGCGCGCGAACTTGTATGCTTCGTCCAAAATGGCCTCGACGGTGTCCCTGTCCAGCTCCTCGAACCTGGGGTGGTCGAACAGCTTCTCGATCCTCGCCTGCTCGAGAAGCGCGAACTTGAGATCACGTACGTCACATTGGAACTCGGCCATCTTCGTCTCCATTGTTTGCGGTTCAAGCGTGCTACCAGGTTCCGCTCGATCCATCCCACGGCTCTTCCCTCTGCCCAGGCCAAGATCGAATGCATGGGTTGTCCTAGCCAGGAGCGAGCCCCACGCTACTTGGGATGGTATTTCGAGCGCCGTCTTCGAGGTTGAACAGGCTACCTATCATTGCTTATCGAGGCATGGAAGACAGGTAGCCCACCGAAGCCGCATAGGCTCATAGGCCAGTCCCCTCATTCCCAGCTTCTGTCCACAGGGCCTAGAGTCATTGGCGCGATGCTACGGACCAAAGCTCTACGAAGTGTTCGTTCCAGGCGATGGCGAGAAAGCTGGGGGTGATCTCGACCCCGTTCGTGGCGCTTTGCCAAGAGAGGGGAGAGCTGGTTGCACCGAGGCGCTCTAAGGACTCGGTGCTCTCTCTGTACTCGAACACTTCACCGGTGAAATCGTCCACGAGCACCACCGAGTCTCGGCTCAGCTGGGCCGCGGGAGTCATACGAGCCCGCTCTAGGACGAGGTGGTTCGCAAGGAGAGAATTGTCCGATTTTCGTCTGATGTTGATTGCGCCGTCTAGGAAGACCTCGAGGTAGGTCTCATTCAGGGGTAGCACTCCCGAGATCCCCGAAGAGCTGCCCTGCTGCCACTCCAGGGTCAGGGCGTCATCCTCCAGCGAGATAACTGCTCGTCCCGGGTTTGCCGAGTAACCCAAACCGGAGACGTAGAGCCTTCTCTCTTCTTCGTCGAAAGAGATGAAGCCCGCGTATGGTGTGAATACATAGTCAATCTCGTTGAGATCGTAATCGTACAAGACGACGTAATCACCTGTCGTGATGAGCAGTCTTTCTTCGGATATCACTCTGAGGTCGGAGCCCGAGGCCCCTGGAGGATCTACGGTCTCGACCACCGAGTAGTCGGAGGTATCGACCTTCACGAGGGCTCTTCCCCGGGCCTCTAGGGCATAGAGAAGAGAACCGTCGGGTGAGTAGTCGAGACCCTTGCCAATCATGGAGGGGTCATCGGACAGAGCGAAGACACCCACGGTTGTTTCGGCATGAAGATCATAGACCAGCACATCCATGGACTGGCCGTCCCAGACGGCGAGGTGCCCTATCTCCTCGGAAATAGAGAGCCCTGAACCCTCTGAGGTCCAGCTTCTTTCGGTCTTGGGGATGGTTACAAGGTGAGAGACGGAGTCAATGCCGAGATAGGAGGGAAGGACGCTCCACTCGTGCTCGGCGAAGCCTTC
>SKWY01000214.1 GCA_007128675.1 Deltaproteobacteria bacterium
GCCGAGTCCGAAAGGTCGTTGCCGTATGAACGACAGCACCCGCGGCGGCGTAGTCGCGATGAATGTCGCTTACCACACTTGGGGCTGTGTCCAGGGCATTCGCGCTCCAAGCGGGCGCGGGGATATCGACTCCACGAACCGACAGTTCGGTGCCCACAGGCCCATCGAGCAAGACGATTTGTCGTTTGTTGCTCACCGCCTCGAAGACCCTTTCCCGCGGCCATGCAGGTGGAAAGAACGATTGACCAAACCAGGGCGCCCCTGTGCATCGCTCGAGCTTTGAAAGATGAAGATGGGCAGGCTATCAGCCACTCCTTTTTCGATCCAGGCGGGTCCGCCTAGATGGATTCCCTCCACCTCGAAATCGGCGCCGTGATGGACTCCTTTCAGAGAATAGAGGTTTGGCTCGTACCGTCTTGGAGTGCGAGAAAGAAAGCATTCAGCGAGGAATGCTAGGGCACAGTCGAGAGTCCTGGCGATGAAGCAGCTGATGCCGTATGTTCCCGGGCGGCTCAGTCCGGGTCCTAATGGCAAGCTTCCGGCATCCCATGACGACCCCGGGCATAGGCATCCCGGTTTCACGGGTCCGGCCCGAGGCGCAGGGAACAGAACTAACTCCAAAACCCCGTCGAGTACGCACAATCATGTACAAGATAATCGAGAAGAAGGACCTTACCGAGGTCACGAAGCTCTTCGTGGTAGATGCACCTCATGTTGCCAGAAACGCTCTTCCCGGCCACTTCGTGATCGTGAGGGTGGACGAGAAGGGGGAGCGGATACCTCTAACCATCGCCGACTTCGACAAGAAGAGGGGCACCGTGACCATAGTGGTTCAGGAGGTTGGATATACCTCCGCGTTGCTCAATCGGCTGGGTGCCGGTGATTCGATAATCGACTTTGCCGGCCCTCTTGGAAAAGAGGCTCCCATGCGCCAAGACGGATCCGTCGCGCTTCTGGGTGGGGGCTTCGGAGTCGCGCCAATCTACCCGATCGCCAAGGAGCTGAAGCTGAGGGAGGTAAGAGTTACCTCGATCATCGGTGCGCGGAGCAAGGATCTGGTAATCCTCGAGGAAGAGATGAGGAGCGTCTCCGACGAGCTTCATGTCTGTACAGACGACGGCAGCGCCGGGTTCAAGGGGTTCGTTACCCAGAAGCTGGAGACGCTGGTGGCTAGCGGCTCTTCCTTCGACGAAGCCATCGCCATCGGTCCCATGCCGATGATGCGCGCGGCGGCCCTTAGCACCAAACCCATGGGACTCAAGACCTGGGTGAGCATGGATCCCATCATGGTGGACGGTACGGGAATGTGCGGAGCGTGCCGAATTACGGTTGCGGGAAAGGTGAAGTTCGGCTGCGTGGATGGTCCCTTCTTCGACGCGCAAGATGTGGACTTCGACGAAGCTTTGCGAAGAAACAGGATCTACAAGCAGCAGGAGAACGAGATCTACGAGCCCTGCCGACGGGGAGGAGAGGCGAGATGAGCAAGATCAACCCGAACAGGGTCCCCATGTCCGAGGAAAACGCGGCGGAGCGGGTGAAGGACTTTCGCGAGGTAGCACACGGCTACAACGAGGAAGAGGTACGAAGGGAAGCGGACCGCTGCATCCAGTGCAAGAAGCCGAAGTGCGAGGATGGCTGTCCGGTGAAAGTACCGATAAGGGACTTCGTCGCCGCCATCTCCAGAGGCGACGACGCCGAAGCAATCAGGCTCATCAAGACGACCAATTCTCTTCCCGCCGTCTGCGGCCGCGTCTGCCCTCAAGAAGAGCAATGCGAGAAGATGTGCGTAATCGGAAAGAAGGGTGACGGAGTATCGATAGGCCGCCTCGAACGCTTCGCGGCCGACTACGAGATGCTCAAAGGGCCGGCGGCGCCCGTAAGAGCTGAGAAGAAAGGACAGAAGGTCGCCATTGTTGGCTCGGGTCCAGCGGGCCTCACCTGTGCCGGGGACCTAGCGAGAATGGGGTACGACGTAACCGTCTTCGAAGCGCTGCACGCACCCGGCGGCGTCCTAATCTATGGCATCCCGGAGTTTCGACTTCCAAACAGCGTCGTCCACTATGAAGTAGAGAACCTACGCAAGAGCGGCGTGGAGTTTCGTTCCAACACCGTCATCGGAAAGAGCTTCACTCTCGACGATCTATTCCAGGACGGCTTCGAGGCGATCTTCGTCGGTACGGGAGCCGGCCTCCCCAGGTTCATGGGCATACCCGGCGAAAACCTCAACGGTGTCTACTCGGCCAACGAGTTCTTGACGCGCGTGAACCTCATGCGCGCCGACCGCTTCCCTACCAACCACACTCCGGTGATGGTGGGAGAAAAGGTGGCTGTCATTGGAGCCGGCAACACGGCCATGGACTCCGCCAGAACGGCCCTGCGCGCCGGGGCAAAGGAAGCCCACATTATCTACCGGCGTACGGAAGCGGAGATGACCGCGAGGGTGGAGGAGTATCATCACGCCATCGAAGAAGGAGTCGTCTTCAATTGGCTGACGAACCCAGTGCGGCTCTTCGGCAACGAGGAGGGCTGGCTCACCTCGATGGAATGCCTTCGAATGGAGCTGGGCGAGCCCGACGATTCCGGGAGGCGCCGGCCCGTGCCCATAAAGGGTTCCGAGTTCACGATCCAGATCGACAACATGATCCTTGCTCTTGGCACTAGCCCCAACCCCTTGATCCCCAGCAGCGCCCCCGAGGTCGAGACGAGGTCATGGGGAGGCATCATCGTCGACGAGGAATCGGGCATGACGAGCCGGCCAGGCGTCTTCGCCGGCGGCGACATCGTCACCGGCGCCGCCACGGTAATCCTCGCGATGGGCGCCGGCAAGACCGCCGCGAATGGGATCGATCGCTACCTGAAGGAAGAGCGTCTGAAGAAGACCCAAAGCTAGAGCGCGAGGCCTTAGGCAACAATCTTCATCGCCCCGCCGTCACTGGACCCGTCGTGCGCTCTTTTAGAGGCGTAGGCTCTAGTGCACGGTTATCGTGCCCCGGCTCGTCCCATCTATCATCAGCTCGAAGGTGCCCGGCGGCAGCCCTCCCGGCAAAGACCAGCCGGCGGAGTAGGTTCCAACACCGTCCACGGAGGTGATGATCGGGTCTTCGAGCATGTCGTCATCCCCGGCATCGGCTGGAGGATCCCCATCTTCTGGGTCGTCGCTTTCTTCCTCGCCGCCGAGCTGGGAATCGAAGCCGTTGTCTCCATATGTGCCTGCGTCACAGGCGGCAGCGCAAAACCTGGCGCTTGTGGAAAGCTCGATCCTTCCTCCATCCCCCACTTCGCCTTCGGCATCCAGCATCTCGAGGCGCGGCTCCGACCAGCAACCGTCGGGCAGCTCTCCCGCGATATGTACGTCTATGGGCCGGCCCGCCTGGACTGGCTCCCATTCCAGGTTCGCGTAAAGGCCGGAGGTCGCGAGAGCCGCAACGATCGCCTCCGGGGGCAGCGGCAATCTTTCGCAGGCCCCAGGCTGCGCCACAATGACGTCTCTTCCGCTCGGTATGCCCTCCACGGTGACCGGCCATCTGCCGGGAGGCACTCCCTCGATCTCGAGCTCGAACTCGATCTCCTTCGAGCGCGTCCCGAGATCGCAATAGGGCTCGCAGTCACGGACGACGATCTCCACCATGAGCTCATCTTCGTCATGGGACCAGCTCACCTCGTCCACCGCCGCGCAGGGAGAGGGAAGCCAGCCGCGAACCGAAAGGGGGATCGCGGCCTCTCCAGGCACCAACGCCGGCGCATGAACGGACCTGACGAGCATATTCTGGAAGCTACAACGAGACATGTCGACGACGGGAAAAGTGCCTGCCCGAGTTTCGAACACCATCAGAGCCTCTTCTTGCTCGACAGGGCCCAGCTCGTGGAGCACCGTCAAAGGCAAGGCCCAATCAGGACACGACTCCCCCTGATCCACGGGGCCACACATCCTGGCCTCCGCCGTCAGGTGAAGCTCGCCGTCCACCAACTGGTGGCTGACCCGCGGCGGTCCATGACAGGGGGTTGGATGGAGAACCTTCACCAGAACCTCGGCCGAACCTCCCACATAGGTCGTGCCCCGGGGGACGACCTCCATGATCTCCAAGGGCTCGAACTCGCCGCAGAGGTCCTCTCGCGCGGAGAGGATCGTGACTCGGCGCCGCCACGTTTCATCGACGAGGAAGCTGTGCCGCCCGGCAGACAAACCCGCCACGGTCTGGAGAGCATCGAAGGTCTTTCCGTCGCCGGGGCAGCTCCCAACCGACCTAGCCGACCAGGTACGCACATCCACATCGTCCCCCTCTACCCAGCCGGAGGACTCGAACCTCTCGAAACGAGTGCAGGGATCGGGATGAGTACCCCTCATGGTCAGTGTCACCGGCTCGCCGGCAAAATGAACCTCTGGGAGTATTACGTGCTCGATTCTGGCGGGCAAGAGTTCCCTAACCTCGCCGCCATCTCCAATGGAACCTTCCATGTCGGAGATGAAAGGACAGCCCAGGCAAGCCAGAAGAGAAGCCAGAAGAAGGGCGGGAAGCCTTCTCCCATTTCTGGAGCCCAAACAGCTTGCGAACCATGAACCTAGATAGACCATCGCACTCCTCCGTGAAGCACCTGCCTTCGGAACGGGAGAGTTTCGCCGGAGAACTCGTTTGCAAACATCTGCGCCTTGAGGACTATCGCAAGACTCTGTGTCACCCGGCGAGTCGCTTGCAGAGCCACGCTGTTCTGCCTTTCATCCTCGTCGGCGAGCAAGGAGATGCGGCGAAAGACGTTGCCATCGGGGTAATGGGCCATCTGGAATGCCGCGCTGGCGACCAGCATCGTCGACTCACCGAAAGCCATTGCTCCGTTCAGGTCCGCACGGCCGCGCAGAACATCCATACCGTCACCGTTGTTACGGCTCGAGGCAACCGTAAGGCCGCCGGATAGGAGCAAGGGTCCCCTGTAGCGCCAGGACAGCCCTCCCGAGAGCACCTTCTCGACTCGAGGATCCGATACCTCCTGAACGATCACCCCGTCGGCGGAAGGCAAGAGTCGGTAGGTAACAGAGTCGGGGTGATAGTAACGCAAGGAACCGGCTGCTCGAGCTCCCAGACTATGACGCTCACCCAGAGGCAAGCTGAAGGAGACACTCGCGTCGGGACCGCCGTAGGAGAACTGCCTGTTCGGCTTGTAGTCTAGGAATGAAGCCCCGAGACGACCATTGACGGACCAGCTCCCAAAACGCTTGTCCAGCCAGCCCCCCAAGGCTCCCTGTCGGTAGTCACGACGGTTGCATCTGTACCTCGTGGCCATCGGTCCAACAGGCGGCCGGCACGCAAGGTTCGGGTCTTCATCTACCTCCTGCCAAGGATCTCCCCGCTGCAAACGA
>SKWY01000063.1 GCA_007128675.1 Deltaproteobacteria bacterium
AAGTCACTCTGGGGCTCCCAGTTCTTGGTGGCCATGATTTCCTCCAGGGCTTTACGCGTCGCGCTATCGACCGCTGTGAAGATGAGATCATGATAAATCGACGCACGTTCGATGTCGAGCGGCAGGAGCGCCTCGCTGGCCGCAAGAGCGACCTCGAGGCCTCTCTTTCCGCGGCCATGAGCAAAGGCGGACAGCACGGCCAGCTCGGGATGGCCGCGGGTCTTCTCCGGGTCGGCAAACTTGAACGCATCCCTCGTCAGCCGAGGCTGGCCACGGCTTCTTCGAAAGAGCCTGCGGTTACCCACAGTGTCTCCTCTGCGGTCGGAAAGTTCTCATAGAAGGCTTCCATGGCTCGATGATGCCGCTCCAGAGGCTCGTCCCAGGTGACCTGAACTGGAATCACTTTTCCATCGGCCTGGTCCTGAACCACGAAGTCTACCTCGACCTTTTCCCTCCAGTAGAAAACGTTTTTGAATCGCTTTCGCAGCTCGAGGTGAACGGCGCACTCGAGTGTCTTTCCGAGATCGCGGCCGGTGCGGGTCGAAACAACGCGCCTCAAGCCCGTGTCGATTGGATAGTACTTCCTGCTTCGGCTGGCACGCCGCCGCGCGGAGTGGGCGTAGAACGGACAACTTTGGACCATGTAGGCCGCCTCGCTGGCTTCCAGGTATGCGGACGCCGTGTCCACCGCGATCCCTACGGCGCCCGCTATACGGCGAAGGCTCATCTCGGAGCCGGCTGACTCGTAAGCCATCTGGACGACCTGCCGGATGGGCAAGCTCGATCGAGCCTGAAGCCGCTCCCGAATGTCACGCTCGACTATGTCATCGAAATACTGCCTTAGGAGCCGATCTCCATCGGTGATGGCAAGCGGTTCCGGAAAGCCTCCCAGCTCGAGGTACTCCTCCAGTCCCGCAGCAGGCTTCATCGCGCGCAACTCCGATAGGCTGAAAGGATAGAGCTCGACCGTTAGATGTCGTCCAGTGAGCGCGGAGGACAGCTCGCCGGAAAGAAGCTCGGCGTTGGAGCCGGTCACGACGAACAGGTTTCCGGACGGCCTCTCGAGCTGAGCCCGCAGCCAACGCTGCCAGCCTTGAACCATCTGAATCTCGTCCAAAAAGAAAGCGAGCCTTGCAGCATCCTTGCGGACTCGGCGGAAGCCAAGCACTAGCTCATCGAGCGTCTCGTGCGTTAGCGACATGCCAAGCCGCGGGTCCTCGAAGTTCAAGAAGGCAACGTTGGCTGGGTTCAACTCGTACCTGCTCATGAGCTGCTGCAGCAAAACCGACTTTCCGCAGCGCCTAACGCCCTGTACCACGAGGCATACCCTGTCCGAGAGCTGCCTAGGAAGATCCACTTCCCGGAGAACGGATGAAGGAATCGGGCGGTCCCAGAAACTCCAATCCGCTGCAATCGTCATGAGATCGAACATGGTGTAGAGCATAGTCGACACTACCCATTATGTCCAGTGCGCTCGACAATGCCTCTGGCGTCGACTGCGTTCGACATCAGTCCTAGGAACATGGATCCAGAACTGACCTTAATTGGGAGAACGAAGTTGATCAATCTGAAGAATCATTTGGTCTCACTGTGGATAAGACACCACACGGCAGCCTCGATTCCGAGAGATCTATGCGCCTTCTCTCCCTGGGAAGACCAGTTATAAGACACCATGGGGTGATCGTTTCATCGGACGGGACAGCTCAGCTCGCCCTCTCCCCGCTAGGTGCCACTTTCTCGCGAATTGTTACCGCGAAGTGGATCGCAGCGAGCAAGTAGCCCTGCTCAGCTCGCCCTCTCCCCGCTAGGTGCCACTTTCTCGCGAATTGTTACCACGAAGTGGATCGCAGCGAGCAAGTAGCCCTGCTCAGCTCGCCCTCTCCCCGCTAGGTGCCACTTTCTCGCGAATTGTTACCACGAAGTGGATCGCAGCGAGCAAGGGGCGCGCGCAGCGAGCAAGTAGCCCTACTCGGCCCGACCACCTCCCACCAGGATCCAAGATCTCGCAAAAAGCAAGACCTGACCCCCGGTCCGCTCGCAATGCCTTACCGCTCTTCGCTCAGCCACTCGAGGAAGGCCGCGGGAGATTGGAAGTGGGTATGCCCCACCGGCGGGGGTCGACCGATGTTCGAGATCAAGACCGAGCGCGCCGGTTCATGAAGCCGCGAGAATGCCTTCAACCCGCGCAGCAAGGCGGGGGTGAAGGTACTGGTGTGCTTGATTTCGGCGGCGATCCTCGTCGTCCCCTTGCGCGTCGCCTCGAGGACCAGATCCACCTCCGCCCCCTCCTTGGTGCGAAAGTAGAACATTCGCCAAGCTTCCGTATGCGCGGCCCACCTGTGGATTGCGGCCACGAGGGTGGCCTCGAGCACGAGACCCTGGTCGCGAGGTCTCCCGCCCGCGAGCTTCCAGGCAAGTGACGGCTCGACGAAATAGAGCTTCGGCGTCTTGATGATTCGCTTGGTCTGGTTCGAGAAGAACGGTTCCAGTAGAAAGACCTGGTACGAAGCCTCCAGAACGGAGATCCACCGCTTGACGGTATTCGGCGCCACCGAGACGTCATTGGCTATCTCCGCCATGTTGAGCATCTGCCCGTTTCGCAAGGCCAGCACCCGCAGGAAGCGGCTGAAGTCGCGCAGATCCGAGACCTGCGCCACCTGGCGAACGTCACGCTGTACGTAGGTCTGGAGGTATCCCGACAGCCAGCTCTCCTCCGCCGCGGGATTGAGGAAGGGTTCGGGATAGCTCGCGCGCCGAAGCCAGAGTTCGGCTCCCTTGCCGGCGGATGCGATCTCACGAAAGTCGAAGGGCAGCAGGCTCACGTAGACTGCTCTGCCCGCGAGGGACTCGCCGATGCTCGCGCTCAGGAGGAGGTTCTGCGAGCCGGTCATCAGGAAACGCCCCGGGCGCCGGTCCTGGTCGATGGCCGCCTTGAGATAGGGAAAGATCTCCGGGGCGGCCTGAGCTTCGTCGAGAATCAAGGGCTCCTTGCTCGCAAGGAGAGCATTTGGATCCTCGAGAACGATGGCTTGCGTTCCGGGATCATCCAGGGAGACGTAGCGGGCCCCTGGGAAGAGCCGCTTCAGAAGGGAGGTCTTGCCTGACTGACGAGGACCAACGATGGCCACCGCGGGATGGTGCCGGACGGCTTGACGAACCCTCGCCTCGATGGTTCGAGGAACCCACATGCGACCAATATGCAACGCCGCAGCGTTTTGGTCAACCTCACCAGGCGCTGAGAAATCGCTGCTGGAGAGCTTACACTGCCAAGCCATGAAGGAAACCCGTTTCGCCGACAAGGCCTTGTACTTGGCCCTCGGGAGACTTTGGTGAGAACCTTGATCTTCGTGCCCTCGACGTACAAGCGGAAATACCAGTGGTCGCCGGCCTTATCCTCGAAGCCCTTGGCTCGCAAGGCTCTCCACGACTTGGCCCGAACTGGGGAGGCCAGGAGCACACGAAGCAAACGAGCGCCTCGGTCGCGGCACCGCGATGAGCAAGACCCGACCTCGTCCCGCTAGGAGCCAATTCGTCGCGAATACTTCCCACGAAGTGGCTCGCAGCGAGTAAGTGGCCCCGCTCGGCCCGACCTCGTCACACTAGGAGCCGCACCGCACGGGTCCCGCCCTTCCAGGCGGACTTCTCGGCTTTGCAAAGAGGAGTACGCTACTAGCTCCCAGGAGGACTCAACTGGTCGGCATCATTTCTTCCCCAACACTCCACCTGACCGTCGCTTTGACGGATACCGCAGGTATGAAAGCCTCCCGCGCTCAGGCTTGTGAATGCGACGCCAGGGGGAGGCGTAAGCTGCTCGTAGTTGTTAGCGCCCCAACAGTACACCCGACCGTCGCTACGGATTCCGCAGGTATGAGAAGCAAAGCCTCTATGGCCCCCGGCGGTCACGCTTCCAAATCCGACGTTGCCATCCGGAGGGGTAGACTGGCCATGGTTGTCATCTCCCCAGCACAGCACATGATTGTCGCCTCGGCGAATACCACAGGTATGATTAGCTCCTGCGCTCAGGCTTGTGAATGCGACGCCAGAGGGAGGCATGGACTGCCCGGAGTCGTTATTGCCCCAACAGTGCGCCCAACCGTCGTTACAGATTCCACAGGTATGCATGCCGCCTGCGCTCAGGCTTCCGATTAAGACGCCAGGGGGAGGCGTAAGCTGCTCGTAGTTGTTAGCGCCCCAACATTGCGCCCGACCGTCGTCTTCGCGGATTCCGCACGTATGATTACCTCCTGCGCTCAGGCTTATGAATGCGACGTCTCTCGGAGGCGCGGACTCACCCGCCGCGTTATGGCCCCAACACCGTACTTGACCGTCGCTTTGACGGATACCACAGGTATGGAAGCCTCCCGCGCTCAGGCTTGTGAATGCGACGTCTTCGGGGGGCGAGGACTGCCCGTAGTAGTCATGGCCCCAACAGTACGCCCGACCGTCGCTACGGATTGCGCAGGTATGACCTGGTTCTCCTATTCCCGCACTAACTTGTGCGAACGAGAAGTCCCAGCAAGCACCATAGGAGCAGGGCTGATCGGCTGGGCACGTCTCCATGACAGTCCAATCGCATCCATCGGCATCGCATTGCACGACATTGCCATCGGCATCGCAGTCGGTATCGCCTGGGTCACAGACAGCAGGCTCGGGATCGCAAGTCGGATAATCATATCCCTCCGGCGAAAGAAGGCCGTCGTTGCATTCCAGCGTTTGGCTTTCACAGGTTTCACCGCATGGTACGCTGGAGGACTCATAGCCTGTTACAGTTTCACCGTGAGGCAAGTAGCCTCCCCACGGCAGTTCGCAAGCATCGGGGCCCTCCGTTCCGCAGGTCCCATCGAAGCAGGGTTCATCTGCTGGGCACGTCTCTATGACAGTCCAATCGCATCCATCGGCGTCGCACTGCACGACATTGTCCTCGTCATCGCAGTCCCGAGCGCCCGCGCTGCAAACAGCGGGATCCGCGCTGCAGCTTTCGTACGTATAGGAGCCAGAAAGAACGCCGTTATTGCACTCCCGCGTCTCGCTCACGCAGGTCTGTCCGCACGACACACTGGAAGCCTGGTAAGCCGTTACGCTTGCTCCATGCGCGATCGTGCCTCCCCACGGAAGATCGCACCGGCCGGTGTCTTCGAAAACAATGCAGCCACCCTCCCCGTCACATTCACCGCTGTGGCCGCCCTCGACACAAGGCTCTCCCTCGGCACGCGGAACCGATACACAGGCTCCTTCGCTGCATTGTCCTCTCACACATGGTTCATCGAGGAAGAAGCAGGCATCATCATTGGTAGGGTCGCAGGACGAGGAGAGATGGATATCGGCATCTTCAAAGGCG
>SKWY01000086.1 GCA_007128675.1 Deltaproteobacteria bacterium
AATCCATTCGGCTAGCGCCAATCACGGGATTACGACCGGTCCAGACACCCCTGGTTGCTGGTTACCGAGCTGGTTGCCGAGACTATTCCGAAACGAAGGCGTAGCTGCTAGGGTGCGACAAAGTGGCTTGGCGGGCATATGCCCTCCGGCCAACCAATACACTCGACGAGTTTCCTCACAACCCGAGAAGGAGAAGCCCGTGAAAAGAGCCTTTTGGTCTACATCGGCCGTCTTGTTGACAGGTATTCTTGCAGCTATTCCTGCCACGATCTTCGCCGACAGTCACGAAGCGGCCGGAGAGTCGGACCGCGCGAAGGCCCTGCTCGAGGCCATGGATCTACCCGTAGCGGCCCATATGCTGCGCCAGTCCGGCATGCCCCGGCAGGAGGTCAATGAGTCACTACGAGTCCTGCGACGCTCCGAGGACTCTCGCGCCGACGAGCGCGCCTCCAGACGATCCGCCAGAATCCTGAGGGCCGAAGCCGAGACGGCTCGTGAGCATGGCCCCATGGATGGGTTCGGAGCCTTCGTTCGGGCACAGGTCGAAAGCGGAGTCCGCGGCCAAGAGCTGGCGCAAGCAATAAGAGAGCAGCGACAGGCAAGACGCGGGTCGGCACCGGGACAGGCCAGGGAACGCAAGCAGCTTCATGAAAAGAAGATGATCCAGAAGGCCGGCGCGGGCCCCAAGCCGAAGAAAGCCAAGGCTCCGGCCCCGGTCCGAGAGCGCCAGCGGCTCAAGGAAGCTGGTCAGCCTCCTGCTGGGGACAAGGCGGGTGCGCAGGATAGAGCCCGAAAGCAACCGGATCGTCGCCAGCAAAAGCAACTCCAAGACGGCAATGAGGATACCGAGGAATCCCGGCCGGCCGGAGGAAGAAGAGGTCGTTAGATTCGGTCTTTTTGTGCTTCATAAGAAGAGACGAGGCCCAGTAGATGCTCATCCAGGGTTCGATTGGGGCCGTCTTGTCAACATCAGTTTTGTACTCGGTTCACGAGCCGATTAGGGAGTCAAAAGTGAAAAAGCTTTCAGTTCGTTTTCTCGTTTTGCTTCTCTCGCCCGCATTGATCCTCATGAGCGGATGTGAAAGGCCAGAGGAGCCACAGGTGGCCGAACAACCGGACGCCCAATTGGATGAAGGGATGGAGGAGTCCGTAGAAACCGAGCCGGCCGAGAAGGACGAGGAGATCGCCAAGGGTGATAAGTCTCTGGTCGAGAAGGCTCGCGAGCTAGCGAAGCTGCGAGCCGAGATCGAAAAGAATCCGGAGACCATCGATGAGCTCCTCGAAAAATGGAAACTCAACGAGGACGATCTCGAGGAACTCCTCTTCGAGATCGCAGAGGATCCAGAGGCCAGCGCGGCTTACGCCGAAATGAAGTAGAGCACGGCGTTCAGCCCGGCTCGGTGCGTCAAGCCGAACGGCTGTCTAGACGTCAATAGACCTTGCACCCGGACAGGTAGCGGCAAGAATCAATGATTGGTTGGAAGATGCCGCGTAAGTGATTGCAATCGAATAAGAGGCTCTCATTTAGAGCCGGCCTCGTTCCGTCGTACTGATCCTGAGCGAGTATTCCGCTTGAAGAGTTCTTTTCACTCCTGCCAAGCGGCAAGATAATCCGCTCCCCCAGTAGACTCGAAGGTCTCGATTTCGGCGACCAGGGGCCAATGATCGGGTCGTAGTGAACGAGCCATGTCCAGCGCCTCGAAAGCTTCGTCCCACAAGCCGGCTCGCCGACTTGCTCTGGCGAGCCCCACGAGACGCTCGATCCTCTCCCAGAACCCTTCCTCCTCGGTTCTGGACAAAGCCATCCGCCAGGCGTCCGCCGCCACCGCGTTCTCACCGAGCATCTCCGCCATGTCGGCAAGAGCATCGTATCCCCGGGGGCCATCGACATCGTGAGCCAGAATGCTCATCTTCGTCAGGGCCGAACCCATTTCTCTATCTCTACCCTCTTGATACGCGACCAATGCCTCGAGACTCCACCTCTCCAGTTCGTCCTCGATCTCGGACTCGCCCATCTCATGAAGCTCTCTTAGAAGCTCCAGCGCCTCGTCATCCAAACCCACCCAAATGAGCTCCGTTGCAAGCCTGCGCCGAGCTTCGGCGCTATCTGTCACATCCAGCCATCTGTTCAAGATGCTACGGCGAAGACGACAGAAAGGAGGCATCGTTCCATCGACGGCCTCCTTGAACCTCTCGTCGGCACCAAGATTGCCATCATCGGTAATGCGCCAGATCAAGAGATCGTTCTTTTCGGCCGGATCCCATCTCTGATCGGCGTCAATGATGAGATGACTCATCGAGCCCAGAAAGACACCCCTTGGAGCCTGAAAATCCAGTATTGGCCGATGATCGCGATGAAGCCGGCCCTCTTTGGCGGCCTCACGCACCCCCGCATCATCGAGGATGTTGCGCGTGAGGATTCCTAGGGAGGAGCGAACACCGAGATGATGCTTCATGTCGGCGGCCGCCTCCTCGTTGCTCGCCAAACGCTCTTCGATGACCGCTGGGTCCGGATCTATGGGCTCACTTGCTCCTATAAGTACATAGTCCCTCCCGTCGCCGCAGTGAAAGAGGCGAACGTGTGGAAAAGCAGCCGCGAAGGTGTGCAAGATTGTCCCGACCGCATCATCGGTCATCTCGTAATCATGGAACCACTGCACCATCAGGCCGCCCGGCGAAAGACGACTCTTCATCAGACGGAAGAACTCTACCGTGAAGAGGTTGGCGTTACCCGAAACCCAGGGGTTCGAGGGCTGGCTGACAATTATATCGAACCATTCCCTGGTCAGACCGAGATATGCTTTCGCGTCCTCGACAACGAGATCCAGGCTCGGGTTTTCCATTACGCCTCGGTTGAACTCGGCGAAATGGCGATTCGCCGCCACGACCTGTGGCGAAAGCTCGACTACGGTGGTCTTCACTTCTGTATGAGTCAAAAGGGCTCCCGCGGTGGCGCCCCCGCCAAGACCTATCAGTAGAGCTCGCTTCGGCTCTGGATGAAGCATCATGGGAAGATGGGCGACGCAGAGCTGAGTCGGCATATCTCCCTCGCTGCTGGCCTCCGGCTTGCCGTTGACGTTCAACACACGCTGACCGGCAACCTCCAGCACCGAAACAGAGCCTTCCGGACCGTCCTGGTAGAAGAGAAGATCCATTCCGCCAGTCAACCATGATTTGAACTGGCCGTAATCGTCGAAGCCGGACGCCTTGCTTCGAAACATTCCTCGCGAGAGAACTTCGTTGTCCAGGCGAGGACCAAGCGCCGTAATGAGGCCGAAAAGCCCGAGCATCCCCGCAAGCAGCAAGGAGTGAGCCAGGCGCCCCCAAGAAGAGACCTTCTTATCCTCCCTCTGCTCCGACTCTCGTGGTGTGCCCATCCATGATGCGCTGGCCAGACAAGCAACCCCAGCGACCAGATTCAAACCGGCGGCAACCGCGAACGCCCCGTATAGACCGAGCCAAGGAAAGAGAAGATGCCCGGCGACTAATGCGCCCAGGATCGTACCCCCCGTATCGAAGGCATACGCCCGTCCGACTCCTCCGCCTAGGGTATCGATCGATCTCGTGGAGAGCCGTGCCGCGAGGGGAAAGATAGCTCCGAGTAGAACAGTCGGCACCAGCATCACGCCAAGGCATAAAAGAAACCCGACCAATAGATAGATGCCGTAGTTCCCATCCTCCCTGGGAATCCCGGCGGCAATCTCCAGATAGTAGTAAGAGAGCCGATTGTAGATCGGCACCATGGCCAAGACGACAAAAGCCACCAAGACCTCGAGCCAGCCGAATGCCCGGAGCCCACCGCGAGACAAGGGCTTCCACCAGGAAACCAGAGCGGCTCCTATCGCTATTCCGAGAATGAAGGCAGCGACCATGACGGTAAAGGCATATGTCGAGCCCCCCAAAACGAGCACGAGAAGACGAATCCACGAGACCTCGTAGATCATGGAGGCCGCGCCGCTAGCCGCCGCGGCCGAAAGCGCCAAAATGGCGACCCAGGCGGGGAACCTGGACTCACGAGGCCCAGGCTTCTCCAGATCTTCGAGAGCCGACTCCCAACCTGGAGCGGGACAAGCAGAAGCCCCATCGATCCGTTTTGAGGTACGAAGGGCCCAGTACCCGATGGCGGCGTTGAGCAGCGCCGCCAGCCATACGGTCCCATGAAGGCCAATCGAAGGTATCAGCAGGAAACCGGCCAAGAGCGCCCCACCGACAGCTCCCAGCGCGTTGACGAAGTAGAGGCGCCCCACCCCTTCTCCCACCTTGTCGATTGCGCGCACGTAGAACCGGGTCGCGGCCGGCAAGGTGCCCCCCATTAGAAGCGTGGGAACCGTCAGGACAAGGACCGCGATGCCGAGCCGAAGAACGTTTCGCGGCAAGGGCTGATCCACAAGCGGCGCCGCCATCATCAGGTAGAGCGAACCGACCGCGTCTATCAGCCAAGGGAAAGCAAAGCAGATGAGCGCAACCAGAAGCTCGAGACGCGCGTACATTCGAAGAGGCCGATCGGTCCTGTCGGCTCTTCTCCCGAAGAGCCACGCGCCCCCCGCAAGGCCCCCCATGAAGGTAGCCAGCACAATCGTGTATGCCGGTGCCGTCGCTCCCAGGAACATGGCAAGGTAGCGCACCCAAGCCACCTGGTAGGCAAGAGCACAAAAGCCGGACAAGAACAGGCACGTTGGCAGAATGATCCGAACCGGAGGCATGGCTGACGATTACCACATCATAGGGCACAGCGTCGCTTGCGCGCTGATCAGAGGGCTGGTAGACAGGTACCAGAGATTTCGCGCACTTGTAAGGAGACAAAATGCGAGGAGACCGAATCGTACGCACGGCGATACTGCTAGCTGCGTCGCTGGCAGCGGGCTCGCTGCTTCAAGCCGGCTGCAAGACCAGACCGGAGGAAGACATAGGAACCGCTGATTCGCCCCTGGTCCTTGTAATGTCGAGAAGCACTACCCAGGGCAAGGAGGCCGAGGTAGAGCAGCTTCGCGAAGTCCTTGAGAGAGAAAGCGGGCTGCATGTAAGGATAGAGATACCTCAAAGCTCCGTGCGCGCGATCCAGCTCTTCAGCGGCAGAGGAGCGGACGCCGGTCTCCTTGGTCCCTTCGAGTATCTCTTGGCCCGAGAGCTGCACGGCGTGGAAGCAGGCGTTCAGCTACAGAGAGATGGCCCTACCTACCAAGGCACCATACTGGTCAAGGAGGACAGCCAGATAGAGAGCGTCGAGAACCTCGAAGGCAGAAGAATAGCCTACACCGATCCATATTCATTGACCGGGTTCGTGCTGCCAGCCGCCAGGCTCAAGCGAGGTGGCATCAATGTCGATCCGA
>SKWY01000401.1 GCA_007128675.1 Deltaproteobacteria bacterium
CGGCTGCTGAAGCGGCGTCGGAGTATCGCAAGCTGGCCTATCGTCTTCTTCGAGAGGCATTCGCGGCCTCCATTCGGGAGCACGAATCGGAGCTGGATCAAATGCTAGCCAGACCGGAAACGGACTGGGCTCGTATGGGGCGATTCCTAGTGAACAGAAGCTGCGATTCGGACGGCGTCTGTGACTCTTTCGTGGGACTAGACACAGCCCCGGCTCCGGGCGCCATCCTACGCTTTCTAAATGCGGCGAACATCATGGGAGCCAGACATTACGACTTCGAGCTGATCTCCGAAAAGCAAGCGCGACTGTCCTCAAGCGACGCGGCAACCGCGTTCATGAGTCAGGGCCTTGGTTACTTGATGGCCCGAGACAAGAGGCCTCCGGCTGGGCTCGCCAATCTCAACTTCTTGCTGGGCAGTTACGTTTTGGCGGCATTGCTCCTAATGGGCGCTCTCGTCGGCACGGTGTTCCTTCTAAACAGCAAGGCGCGGGAGCTGCGAGGGAAGCAGAACTTCGTGGCGAGCGTGAGCCATGAGCTGCGTAGCCCGCTCGGCAGCGTACAGCTCATGCTGGAGACTATTCTTCTTGGGCGGCTTCCCCGGGAAAAGGAAGCGGAGTATCTCGAGTCCATGCACCGTCAAGTGATACGGCTCTCGAGGCTAGCGGAAAACATGCTCCTTCTTCTTGGGGCCGAAAAGCAGGCCACCGCTGTGCACGAGCCTCATGCCTTGCGTCCAATCGTGATGACTGCCCTCGAGGATGTAAGAAGGGATGCTGAATCGAAGGGGGTTAAACTCGATCTTCGCCTTGGCGATGGTAACGAGATAGTTCACGCGGTCCCTACACTGTTGTCCGTTGCTCTACGAAACCTTATTCACAACGCCATCAAGCACTCCCCCCCCAATGGACAGGTGACCATTCGAATCGAACACAAAAATAGTCGTATCGAGATCCAAGTGTGCGACCAAGGGCCGGGAATATCAGCAAGAGAGCAAAGACGTGTCTTCGAGTGGTTCTATCGTCCCGGAGATGAGCTCACTCGGCAAACGGAGGGAACGGGTGTGGGGCTGCCAGTGGCGCGAGCCATTGCCCGAATCCATGGGGGTGACGTGTCCTTTGTCGATCCCGGCTCCACGGGTTGCCAAGCGATTTTCTCTTTGCCCATTCAAAGCAAGGCCGAGGTGGTTGATGAGTAGATCTCTAGCCGATTCCCTCGTCTTGGTTGCCGACGACGAGGAGAGCTTTCTCTTGCCGCTGCGGGACAACCTGGAGCTGGAAGGCTACCGAGTCCTCACCGCCGTTGATGGAGAGCAGGCGCTTGAAATGTGCTTGGCGCACGAGCCGGATCTGCTTCTGCTCGATATCATGATGCCGAAGCTGAGCGGGTTCGATGTCTGTCGTGCTCTTCAAAAAAAGGGACTCACCATTCCCACAATCATTCTTAGCGCGCGCGACCAGGAAGTCGATATCGTACTTGGGCTGGAGCTTGGAGCCGACGACTATGTCACCAAGCCTTTCGGCCTGCGCGAGCTGCTGGCACGCATCAAGGCCGTCCTCCGTCGCCAACAGCACTTGCGCAAGCAGAGCGTGACGCGGCAAGGAGATGTTCGCATCGGGGAGGCCGTAGTCGATTTCGCCAAGTATGAAGCGAGGCGTCGTGGAAAGAACATGGCTATGACTCCGCGCGAGTTCTCGATTCTCATCTACATGTACGGAAGGAACGGTGAGGTGGTGAGCCGTGACGACCTCTTGAACGAGGTCTGGGGTTACGATCAGTTTCCAACCACTCGCACCGTCGACAATCATATGGTTCGTATTCGTAAGCTTATTGAGCCCAATCCGGGGCAGCCGACGGTGCTCGTCAGCGTCAGAGGTATCGGCTACCGCCTCGTGAGATAGATTTTGCATTGCCCTGACGAATCGGTGACATTCAATCCGCCCTCCTTTGCCAACATGCGCAATGGACACACAACCCAGCCGAATAGGCAATGGAGGAAACAAATGAAGAATTTTGCAATTTCGATAGCCCTACTTTCCGCACTCATCGCTTGCTCGCAGATGCAAGAGGACGAAATGTCGAGCAGCCAGTACGCCTTGGACATCAACTTGGTCCCCTGCGCGCAAGAGATGCTATCAGTTCAGATCAAGGGAACCAGCCTGTTCGGCCTGCCGCTCCTCTTGGAGGAGCACGGTTTCGAGCTCGAGGTTTCGACCGCTTTCCCGAACCGGAAGCTCGATGTGGATAGTGAAGGAAAGCCTCTTGGTCAGGTGCTGGAGGAGGTAGCCGCCTCGGTCGGGGGATACGTGACGTATGAAGCGCCCACTTTTCGCATAGCTCCCATCATTTCTCGAGGCGACAGCCCTTTGCCGGAGATGGACAGTGAGGATCAGCCGGTTCTAAGGGGAGCGCTTGCGCGAGAGGACATCCGACGAGTCATTCATACTTACCGGGCCTCGATACGATCGTGCTACGAGAACGCCATCCGTTCCGGCCACGATGATCTCGAAGGAAAGGTCACGGTAGTCTTTGAAATCGACAGTACAGGTGTAGTGAACTCTGCCGAGGTGGACCTGGATGCATCGACGCTCACGGAGACCTATCTGACTTCGTGCTTGCTAGACGTCGTCGAATCCATGGTCTTTCCAGAGCCGAGAGGCGGCGGCGTCGTCATCGTGACATACCCTTTCGTGTTCAAACGATAGCAGACACTTAGGGCTAATCGTAGGCGCAGAACACCATCTGCCTCTCGAATGAACCCTCTACTCGGGATGCCCTTTTCTTACGAAGAAGTCGAGGGTGCGGGGTGCGGGGTCCTTCACTCGGATCAAGTGAAGGGTCCTAACCCCGCTGCCGCCCTGCCTCGCTGCCCGGTGAGAGAGGCCCACGGATCTCTTGGTTCACCGGACCTTTCGTCCATGGAAGTTCTCACGAGCTTACAGGCTTCAACGGAAGGCTCACGCTGAAAGTCGAGCCTCGATTGGGTTCACTGTCGACCTCGATGCGTCCTCCCATGCCCTCCACGATAGTGCGGGAGAGCCACAGGCCAAGACCCATCCCAGCGTAGTGCTCAAATGGTACTGCGACCTCGAATTGTTCGAAGATGCGGGCCTGCTCGTCTCGGGCAATGCCGATGCCCCGATCGCGCACGCGCAATATAGCCATACCGTTCGCCTCGAAGAGCTCGACATCGACAGGAGCTCCAGCACCGAACTTGAATGCATTCGTAAGTAGGTTCGTAGTGACTGACTCGAGCCGCGCTCTATCCCAGAAGCCTACCAGCGAGTCGGGTATGTTCGGGCGCACCAGACATTTCGCCTTATGCGCCATCGTTTCTAGCTCACGTATCACTTCGGTTACTACCACCGACAAGTCGACGGGTGCGAGCTCCAAATGGAGATGACCGGAGGAGGCTCTCGAGACGTCCAGAAGATTTTCGACCAGCACCTTGAATCGTCTCACGCTTCGATCTGCCGCAGCCAGTCGGAACCGCAGTTCCTCTGGTGACGGCGATTGACCGCTACTAGTCGTCTGGAGCAGATCCTGCACATTGATCGCCAGGGAGGCCATTGGGGTCCGAAGCTCGTGGGCGGCAACGGAAACGAAGGCATCTCGCGCTTCCACTGCTCGCCGGGCTTCACGATAGAGGAGTTCTCTTTCGTTTGAGAGGGCCTTGATTCGCACGACAGTCTCTACCGCTTCCAGCGAGGAGCCAGCCAATGACGTGACGAACTGTGCCAGCCGAGCCTCGGTCTCCCCGAACAGCCTGCCGAACTCTGTGTGAACGACCCACAGGCAGGCCACGACGCGAGCGTGGACGAAGACGGGAGCGCACAACAAAGATCGAACGCCCGCGAGCAGTAGCGAATTAGAGAGGCCCTCCGGCTCGTCTTCCTGCAGGATTATGGGGCGCCGCTCGGTACATCCTCGCCGTACCACCTCCTCATCGATAGTCTGACTCAACCGCGACCGCTCGGAGGAACTCGCCGCCACACCAGCGTGTGCTCTCCATGCAAGAGCCTTCGGCCAGCCTCGGGGAGTGCGGCGTAGACGTCCTCCTTGGTGATGGCCGCACCGATTTGGCGGCCCGTTTCCAAGAGGCTTTCGAGTCGCTCGGCAAGCGCTATGGCCACGGGCTGAGGTTCTAGCTCTCGCCTTTCGATCACTTGCGCGACCTCGTGCTCGATGGTAGCAAGTAAGCGTTCGCCCTCGTCCAGCTTGTCGGCTGCCCCAGCCCATCCATGAAGACGGCCGAGCTCCCCCTGGGCACGAAGAGTCAGAGCCTCCTCGCGTCTCATTTCGAGTTGCCGGGCCGCATTCAACGACCGCGATAGGAGCCGGGCAGCGGGACGCTTCCGGCCTCTAGCGGCGAGTATGAGTGCTCGCTCTCGTAGAGCGTGCGGAAGGTTGTTGCGATACCAACGAGCAATGCCGAGAGCCCGGCGAGACTCTTTCGTCGCTCTTCGCAGCAAAAATGCGCGGTCGCGCGGAATATAGGGCGGGATCTGCTCCAAGTAAGCTCGGAGCGCGGTCACGCGCCATACAGTAATGGACAGAACGTACTCTTGCCGAAACCTGTACTTCTTCATTATTCCAGCCGCCTCATCCAGACGCTCGAGAGCCTCTTTGGCGGCTCCGTACCGGAGGAGTCGGAGAGCATCTGCGTGAAGCAGCGCCATGGCGTTCGCCGGGAGGTGGCCCGAGGGACTTTGCATCTCGGTTGCGATCAAGGCTGAAGAAACTCGTCCGCCCGCCGCCTTGGACCATGCGTCGAGGGCGTCGCTGCGAGCGTGGGGCTCTCCTATCTCTTGTCCGTCTCGAAAGAGACGCCGAGACTCCAACAGGGCTTGGTCGAGATGACCGAGGCGAAACAGAGCCAAGGAGAGGGTGAAGCGAGCAACGTTCACATCCCATCGGTCGCCTGCCCGCTCGAGCAAACGGACGGCTTCTCGGCAGCTTTCGATACATTCGTGGAAACGGGAGGCTCCCAGATAAGCTACGCCGAGGTAATGAAGCGATTGTCCCTGCCCCCAAGCATCTCCTTCTTCTCGACGGATCTCGAGCGAACGCTTGCCGTACCTGATGGCGCGGCCGAACCAGGGGATCACGGTCATTACGGGAGCGTGCTCGGCATACAGAAGAGCCAGCTCTGGCGAAGGGCCGTATTTTTCGGCGAGGTTCAGTCCTCTTAGGTGGGCGAACATGATCCAGAGAGGGCTGCGCCGAAACCACAAGACGTTGGCCAGACGACTGTAGAGGCGTATGGAAAGAAACGCCTTGGAGGAGCCCTTTGCTTGCAGTCTCCCGACGAGACGGCGCGGAAATAA
>SKWY01000334.1 GCA_007128675.1 Deltaproteobacteria bacterium
GAAGGCTACCCTCAAGAAGGCTACTCCCAGGAAGGCTACCCTCAGGAAGGCTATCCCCAGGAAGGCTACCCCCAGGAAGGCTACCCGCAGGAAGGCTACTCCCAGGAAGGCTACCCCCAAGAAGACTACCCCCACGAAGGCTACTCACAGGAAGCAGGCTCGCAGCCTCGCGGGGGCGAGAATGATGAGCAGCTCCCTCTCACGCCCCGTGACAAAATCGCGGCGGCACCCGACGAGACTGAAGCCTCCTCTTCTAGCGCGGACCATCCAGGACAACACTTGGTCATTGGAAAATTGGTGTCCGACCCGTTCGACGATTCGGACCTGGAAACCGAGGAAGTGCTCATCGATGATGACTTCTCGGATCCTGATACCAGTAAAGTATCGCTGCTGGAGCTGCTCTCGCCCCTTCCCGGAACTGAAAGGCTTCAGGCCCTGGCGCAGGAGGACTTCTTCGTCGAATCACCAGTTCCCATCCATGCCGATCAGGCTATGTGTCCCACTCCCCCAAGCCCCGGTTTAGCGGCTCCTGAACAGACCGCTCACGGCTCTGTCGAAGCGCTGAAGACTCAACCCAACAAGGCAGCACCCGCCGCACCAGCTCCCCCTCCCGGTTTTCGACAATCATCCGATTCTTCGCCCGTCGATTCTTCCGGGCCCTCTGTCCCCAAGGTGCCCGAACCAGCCTCCAATAAGGAAGGCCCCAAATCCCCCTTGGCTCCAGAAACCATTTCTGTCGCCCCAACCGATACGACCGCTTACATACCGGGACAAAAAAGAGTTACTATCCACAAAGTGGGTGGGGACGTACTAAGAGGGCGTCTCATAGACGCGGATCTGGAGTCGAGCACAATCGAGCTTCATCCTCCTCTTGGCGAAGGTGAGGCGAAGCCCCTGAAAACGAGCGAGGTAGCCGCGGTCTTCTTTGCCCCCATCAATGAAGAATCACCAAGCACTGTCGCTACGCAGAGCGTACTCGTCCATTTTCCAGCCGGTCGCAAGATGCGTGGAAAAGCGGATATGATGTATGAAGGAGCTTCCGGGTTCTTCTTCGTGCCTGAGGAGCCCTCGAGCAAGAACGCGGGAACCATCTTTGCTTACCACCACGGCGTTCGGGTGGTCGCGATTTCTTGAATTAATGGTATTGCTCGACAGCAAACAGAACTATACAGACTCACTCGAATCTCATTGCCAATAGAAGACCGACCAAGGCGTCGGTTCAGGAGCACCAAATGACCTCAGCTCTATCGTCTTCGCAAAAAAGCGGAGGTTCTGTCGCCCGCAACCCTTTTCGGGGATCTGCTGCGACTCAAGTCTTGGTGGTAGTGGCGTCTTTGGCCCTCATTTCGACCAGCTGTGAGAATCAACTACACACGGACGCCAGGCCATCGGAAGCACAGGCGCTCGAGCTTGCCTTCGCGAATGCCGCTGATGCTTGGAATGTACCGGCGCCGCTTCTCAAAGCCGTCGGTTACTCGGCTACTCGTTGGTATCATCCGCCAACGGGAAGCACAGCGGGTCTGCACGGCATCATGCAGCTTTCAGATGAAGCGGTAGCAGCCGCCTCCAAGCTGACCGGCCTGCCGGAAGACCTGATTCTCTCCGATCCTCAAGCGAACATACAAGCCGCCGCCGCGCTCTTGAGCGACCTTGCTGAAGAGATGATCACACCAAGGGATCGAAGCGATCGCAAGGCACTGGAGAGCTGGTGGCCCGTGCTCCTCGTGTGGTCGGGTGCAATAACCGACGACGTCGCCCATGACTACGGATACGGCATCATGGAGATGATGGCCGAGGGCGTGACCCGCAGGTTCATGGACGGCTCCACTCTTCGTCTTTCGCCGCAACGGTTCCCACATCCCGAAGGGCTTGGGACCCTCAGAAGGGCCCAGGGTTCCACGGACTATCCCGGTGCCAACTGGGTGCCCGCTGACAGCTCGAACCACTCTTCCGGTAGAAACGCCACGGTGGATCGCATCGTACTGACGACGGCGGGCGGAAGTGCCACCTCCGCCATAAATACTTTCCAAAACTCGAGCGCCAACGTTTCCGTCCACTACCTGATTCACTGGAACGGTCACATCACACAGCTCGTTCGGGAGGAGAATGCGGCGTGGCACTCCTCGTGCTACAACCACAGGTCGATCGGCATCATGTTCGAGGGCTTCATGTCGCAGCCCGACAACTACACCGACGAGATGTACCAGGCAGGCGCGGAGCTCGTCCGCTGGATCACCGATGAACGCGGCCTGGCTCGCACGTCTACGACCATTATCGGACACAAGGACGTCAACTGCGGAGACGGCGTTCAGCGTTCTGCTCCAGGCGAGCACTTCGACTGGGATCGATTCATCGGAGCCGTCAACGGCAGCATACTCATAGGAGAGGTCTTCCACGGCGATAGCTTCTGGGTCGACATCGGCCGCGATGACAACCGCATCGAGAACGCGTTCGTTTGGCTGGACACGGGGCAGACTACTCTGAGTACTGGCTCCCTGGGCCGTTTCGAGTTCCTAGTTCCGCCGGGAACATACGAGGTTACGGCCGAGTTCGATGGATATGAGCCCGGTTCACGAACGTGCACCGTAGGGGCGGATCAGGTCACTTGGTGCTCGGTAATGCTGACCGAGATCGAGGATCCAGACCCCGACCCTGACCAAGGTACACTGGCCGGCATCGTCGTTTGGGGTGAGGAAGGAGACAATCCTTACGACATCATCGCGAACTATCAGGACACCAGGTTCGTTTCGGGCGCCACCGTCACGATCGAGCCGGGACCGATTGTCGTTACTACCGATGAAGCGGGCTTCTACCGCGCCAACGTCGACCCAGGCACCTATACGGTACATGCCGACGCGGATGGTTATGAAGGCAGGCAGGCTCCTCTTGGCCCCGCCACCGTCGCGGCGGATCAAACCGTCTACCGGTCGGTCATGATCATGACGCCACCGCCAGAAGCTCCAGAGATCACGATCTTCAGCCCCAACCCTGGCCAAATCTTCGAAACGTCGCCGATCATGGTCTCGGGCCGGGTCGATCATCACGCCTCGATAGTCTCGACGACGGTGAACGGAGTGAACGTCAGTCTCTCCAACAACCGCTTCCAGACGAACGTCAGCCTCACCTCGGGCTTCAACACGATCATGGTATCGGCCACGGACCGAAACGGCACAACCGGGTATGCATCGGTCAACGTCATTTACGAAGTGGGCGAACCCGATGCCACCGGAGTCGACGGCTTTGTTTGGGATGGCGAAGGGGGAATGAATAGGCCCGTAGCCGGAGCCACGATCCGAGTAGGGCAGTCGAGCACCACGAGCGCGGAAGACGGATGGTTCTCGTTGGACTTGAACCCCGGCACTTACGCTTTGCGCATCTGGGCCGACGGATATATCGACCATGTAGACTCCGTCGTGATTCCGCAAAGCGGGCGCGCCGAGCTCTTGGTGCCTCTTACCCCTGAGGGCGAGGATCTCGGTCCAAAGGTAAACATCCTTTCTCCGACTGACGAATCGACTGTAAACGAGCCGCAAATAACGGTCTCGGGCAACATAATGCCTTCGGAGCCGGGAACTTCGGTAACCATCAACGACCAGCCGGCCAGCTACTCAGGCGGCAACTTCACCGGAACCGCGTTTCTCTCTCTCGGGACGAACGCCATAGTGGTGCGAGCTACCGACACAAGAGGACGCACCGGATCGGCCGCCATCACAGTCGTATATGAGGTGGACGACCCCGAGCCACCCGTGAGTGGTGTGGACGGCTTCGTCTTCGATGCCTCTCGAGGGCCGAGCTTCCCAATCGGCGGCGCCGTTGTAGTGATCGGAGAGGAGCAGACGAACACAGCCTCCGATGGCTCATTCTCCATGGAACTGCTCGCGGGCGCACACACGGTTACCATCACGGCACAAGGTTTCGATACCCACTCCTCCACTCTCATGGTGCCCAGTGAGCATCGGGCCACCCTGGAGATAGGCATGTCGCCGGAGGGAGCTCCCGGACACGACGACGTCCTGGAGATCACCTTCCCCACCGATGGTGAAGTGCTCACATCGGCCGTTGTCATGGTGACAGGCGAGATCCATCACGACGATGTGGCCATGGTCTTCATTAACGGGACCTCGGCCACTCTCGAGGGGACAGGCACATTCTACTTGGAGCTGAACCTCGAGCCCGGAACGAACGAGATTGAGGCAATCGCCCTCGATGAATCGGGATCGGAGCTCGGTCGCACCTCGATCACCGTGCAATACGCCAGCGCCGGCACCGGCGGCTGTAGCTGCTCGGCGAGCAGCGGTTCCGCTAGCCAGAGCGCGCTGGCTCTGCTCATGCTCCTCACCTTGGGATCAATCTCGAGCAGAAGCCGTCGACCGAAAATGACCGGCTGACAAAGGAAGGGTCTAGGGCCGGCCGTCACTGAACCGAAGGGCCGGCCGTCACTGAACCGAAGGGCCGGCCGTCACTGAACCGAAGGGCCGGCCGTCACTGAACCGAAGGGCCGGCCGTCACTGAACCGAAGGGCCGGCCAAGTGCCCATCAGTGCAACCAGCCGTTGCCGGCCCCATTCTTGCCCGCGCCATTGCCCTTGCCACCATCGTCGTCTCCGCCGTCCCGACGAGTCTCTTCATCCTCCGGGCTTTCATCTGGATCGACCACTCGAAGGTGACCCGCCTTGCCTACCCGGCGCTTTCGAGCGTCCTGCTCGCGCTTTATCTGGGACTGTATCTTCCATTTCTGGAGGTAGAGCCAAAGCTTGCGTCCTCTCCATACTCCAGTCACCAAGGCCGCGCTGAAGACCATGCCGAGGATGTGAGGAACAAAAGGAGCTACGGCACCAGAGAAGATTATGTACAAGGTCGTGATTCCGGCCGAGATCCACACCATATGGATGCCCTTGACCGGCAAGACGAAGAAGAGCCGGATGACCCTGTCGGGAAAGGTCAAGCCCCAGGCCACGATCATCGCCGCAATGATCGGGAACGGCCCAAGGAACGTCTGTGCAGCCAAATTGGGCCAAAAGAGCGCCAAGAGTACGGTCAGACCAGCAACCACGGTCGTCAGACCGAAGAAGTACTTGAAGAAACGAACCGAGCCCCACCAGGACTCGAGGGTCCCGCCAAACCAGCCGAACATCAAGATGGCTAGAAGAAGGCCGATGGGGTGAAAGATCACGAACGGGTATGTAAGTAGCTGCCAAAGCGCGGGCACCGGGCCCAAATCGCCGCCACCCCAAACGCTTTGGGGGGTCAGGCCCAGATGCAGGGGGATTGACGAGCCCATCCAGGCATAGGCTATGGCCCCCACGATCGAAAACACCGCCGTGGTTACCATGATCCTCTTCACCCATGGGGTGATGGTCATGCCAAGGGGGCCCGCGCCCCCGCCGCCTTGCATCGGGTTCAATTTACCGCTCGCTCTGTCTAGCTGATTCGAGAACCTCGTTTCATCTCGGAAAACCGAGGTCCCCAACCGCATATTCGATTCATGCCATGAGTCGCGGCGGCATGACCGCCTCCGGCCATCAATGAGCCCCGCTTCTCATCGCTCTCGATAGAAGAGAACTATGGTCACGCAGTGAAACTCCCTGTCGGACGACTGCCTTACAGCCTTGTCCACAATCTCTATGTCTGGATTCTCTCTTAGCCAGGCGGTGATGTTCTCACCCATGGCCTCTCTATCCCTGGCAAGGGTGCTCGAAAAAACCTTCAAGCCCGTGAACTCGTTCTCAATGCTCATAAAACCTCTTCCTCCTTCATGCCTTGCTGGCTTGATGCTCTAGCACCACCGCCATGACTTCGTCTTCGGTTAATGTCCGCTTGCTCTCCTTCGCCTTGGCCAAGATCGCCCTCACCAAGCTCTCATCGTCCAGGGGAAGAGAACGACGTTCGAGCCAGTGCCGAACATTGCAGGCTCCGGATTGATGTCCACACTCGATTTCTTGCGTCCTACCTAGCTCACTTGCCGGCACCCCGGAGTAGACCCGGTCGGCCAGCCATTTGTCACCTCTCCCCTCGGCCTTGATGATTGCAGCAGCATGTATACCGGTCGCTGTCCGAAAGGCATCCGATCCTGCTATCGGATAGTTGTACGGGATCGAGACCATACACGCTCGTGACACCGATTGACAGTACATCAGTAGGTCTGAAAGGTCGCGGTCGAGAGAGCCGAGTAGCTTCATGTTGACCAGCATCTGGTCAATGGCGGCATTGCCCGCCCTCTCACCGACCCCCAGCCCCGTTCCGTGAACGCGCCTGGCCCCATACTCCATGGCGAACAGGCTGTTCACCAATGCCAGACCGCGATCATTGTGAGCATGCCAGTCTATCCTCACATCCACATTCATATTGGACAGCAAGCTCTTCGTCCATTTGATGAGACGACGGACTCCATCGGGTGTGGCGTGCCCAGCCGTATCACAAAGACAGATCGCTCCAGCGCCATGATCTATCGCATTGGCGAACATCTGCTCGAGAGTGTGCGGATGGCTGCGAACCGTGTCCTCCGTGACGTACGTCAGGGGGAGGCCTTCCGACACGGCGAAATCGATAGCCACGGAGCTTGCCTGGAGCATCTCGGAGAGGTTCCACGCCTCGGCGAGCTGCCGGATCGGGCTCGAGCCTATGAAAGCATAGACCTCCACGGGCACGCCCACCCGTTGAGCAATGTCGGCGATGGGAGCGATATCAGACACCATCGTGCGAGCCGCGGCGGCAGGCTGTATCGAGAGGCCGGCGCGATGGATTTCTTCGACCACTCGTAGCGAGTGCTCGAGAGCTCTTTCGCTCGAAGCGGGAAGCCCCACATCGACGGCGGTTATCCCCAGGCTATTCATGTGGTGGACAAGCTCCACCTTGTCTTCTAGACCTGGGTCTGTGACCGAAGGGGACTGAATACCATCTCGAAGGGTCTCGTCCAACAGCTCCACGTCGGGAGGAATGACCGGCTTCTCGAGACCTACGGCGTTCCAATCATAGATAATCTCGTCGTGCCGGAAGTCGCAAGATCCTTCTTTCCGGCCTCCGGCCCCATCCCATGAGACGCCAGCCCGTTCCCGTTTCTCGGCTTCCCTCGCCATTGCCGCCTCCTCGACAGCGGCCTCTAGAGAACCTCGATGCCTACAGCGATCCCTTGGCCGCCTCCGATGCAAGCCGATCCTACTCCATAACGCTTGCCCCGGGATCTCAAGGCATACAAAAGATGAACGGCAATGCGCGTTCCCGTTGCTCCAAGAGGATGGCCCACGGCAATGGCGCCACCATCGACGTTACTGCGGTCTCGTTCGAGGCCCAATGCCTTCTCGCAAGCAATGTACTGCGGAGCAAAAGCTTCGTTGATCTCCACCAAATCCCAGTCATCGAGCTGACTGCCGGTTTGCTCGAGCAAACCCTCTATGGCGGGCACGGGACCAATTCCCATTATGGTCGGATCCACACCCGCCACGGACCAACCAAGAAGACGAGCCATTGGCTCCTTGCCATTCTTCTCGGCCCACTTCCCATCAGCCAACACCATCGCCGCCGCGCCATCGCATATGCCGCTGGCCGCTCCGGCATGGATCACCCCATCCTTCTTGAAGACCTTGGGAAGCTTGCGTAGAGCCTCGAGCGTGGTGCCTGGCCGCGGATGCTCATCGGTATCGAACGTAGTGCCCTCACCTCTGCCGCGACGAGCAATCTCCATGGGCACAATCTCTTCCTTGAACCGCCCCGCTTCTTGCGCCCTGGCCCATTGCTCCTGGCTCCTGACGGAGTACTCATCGACCATGGCCTGGTCGATCTCATACATCGTTGCCAGCTTCTCCGCCGTCATAGCCATTGGAAGACCAGTGTAGGAGTCAGTCAAGGCCGCCCAAAGGCTATCCTCCAACTCGCCCTTGCCAAGGGGAATGCCCCAGCGAGCTCCGCGAATGACGTGGGGCGCCTGACTCATCGACTCCGTTCCTCCCACGAGCATCACTTTTCCGTATCCGGTCAGTATCTCCTGAGCCGCGTTTGCTATCGCCTGAAAGCCCGAGCCACAGAGCCGGTTTACGACATAGGCGGGCTTCTCCAGTGGAACACCGCAGCGAAGCCCCACATGGCGCGCCAAATAGATGGCATCGGCGCTGGACTGAACGACGTTTCCGATGATTGTGTGATCCACCTCTTCTGGTAGTACATCGGCCTGCGCCAAAGCCGCCTTCCCCGCGTGAACGGCTAGGTCCGTTGCCGAAAGCCCCTTCAGCTGGCCTCCGAATGTCCCAATGGCCGTTCGCTTCGCCGACAGAATCACTATGTCCTGGGATAAGGTAGTCTTCATGAGATTCGCTCCATCGCGGATACAGGTGCGGTCCTTCGAGCCTTCGTCTATACGTGTTGTGGGCAACGACCACAAGAACGCATCGACTTCGCGACCGGAATTCTTTTCGCACCGATTAGTAGACAAACGAGCAAGTGCCTAGGAGCAATACATGAAGACCAAAGGCCAACCTCAAGCCTCTCTTTGCTCACCCAGCGGAGCGGTCCTGCCTCTCAACCGTCCTCTGCATTCCCAAAGGAGCTTTCTCCACCTAAAAGAGTCTGCGGCTTATTTGCGACAGCGTCTTCTTGCCTGCCTAATCGCTCTCGCCTTCTTGATGCCGGCCTACGCCGGCAAATCGGCTGATGAGTCGACCGAGGCCGAGCCCCCGTCTGCAAGAGCCCTGCTCTATCGAGTGACAGACTCGGAGGACAAGGAGCTATGGCTTCTCGGCTCGATACACCTTGCGGACAGGTCCATCTACCCACTTCCCGAAAACGTGGAGACGGCATGGTCCAAGTCCCAGGTACTCGCGGTGGAGGCCGACATCTCCCGCGTCGATGGCGCCACGCTTCAGCAACAGATGATGCGGTCGGCCATGGATCCGGCGGGGCGCACTCTCTCGGATCGTCTCCCAAAGGACCTGTACAGTGAGACCAAGGCGCGGCTGGAAAAGATTGGCATGGATATCCGCCTCTTCGAGTCGATGCGGCCATGGTTCATCGCAATGATGATCTCGACCATGGCGATTCAAGAGGCTGGACTGAAACCGGAGTACGGTATCGAGCACCACTTCCTTTCGCGCGCTGGAGATCGAGAGGTAGTCGAGTTGGAAGGCGTGGCGTCTCAGCTCGCAATCTTCAGCGGCCTATCCGATGATCTGGAGGTCCTCTTCCTTCGTCATGCACTCGTCGACACTGAGAATCTTGGCGATGCCGTACGGAAGCTCTTGGAGACTTGGCGAACCGGCGACGAGGCCGGGCTACTCAGCATTCGTCAAAGCATCAGCGAAGAGCACCCCGAGCTAGCCCCCATAGACGAGATCCTGTTTGCCCAACGGAACCGAAAGATGACGGCGACCATTGCCGAGTACCTCGAGAGCAGCCGGCCCCACTTCGTCGTGGTCGGCGCCGCACACCTCGTGGGAGAGGACAGCATCGTGAACATGCTTCAGCGGCGCGGCCTCAACGTGGAGCGTAATTGATGGCAGGGGGCATTCGCGCACGCAAGGAGGCGCATATCGAGATAGCCGCATCGGGACGAGGCTCCTTTCGAGATAATCACACACTGCTCGACGAGGTCACCCTCATCCATCAGGCTCTTCCCGAGCTTTCCCTGGACGAGATAGACCTGTCCATCGAGCTCTTCGGAAGAAAGCTGCAGGCGCCTCTTCTCGTCGGAGCCATGACCGGCGGCACCAATAGCGCCGCCAGAATCAACCGAGACCTTTCCTCGATCGCCGCGGAGCTTGGCCTAGGGTTCTGCCTAGGCAGCCAAAGGGCAATGCAGGAAGATCCATCGTCTTCGTCGAGCTTCAAGCTGAGAGATACGGCTCCCGACCTCCTTCTGATCGGCAACATCGGAGTCGTTCAAGCCCGTGAGCTGGGCTCGCAGGCGTGTGGCGAGCTAGCAAGCCAGGTGAGCGCCGACGCAATGGCGGTACACCTGAACCCCGCGCAGGAGATGATGCAAACCGAGGGAGACAGAGACTTTCGCCGATGCACCGATACCCTCGAGAACCTGGCGGAGAACCTGCCCATGCCGCTGCTCGTCAAGGAGACCGGCTGCGGTATTTCGAGGGAGGCTGGCCAGGCGATGGTCCGAGCCGGCATCCGATATGTCGAGACAGGTGGTGCCGGTGGCACCTCCTGGGTGCGGGTAGAGGCCGAACGCAATGAGTCACACCACTGGCTCGGCGAGACACTGGGGGAGTGGGGCATCCCAACCGCCGCTTCTCTGTTGTCGCTCAGCGATCTGCCTCTCACGAGGATTGCCGGTGGAGGGCTACGTAGCCCCCTCGATATTGCCCGCGCCATCTCCCTCGGGGCTGTTGCCTGCGCGGTGGCTCAACCCGTACTGGCCGCATACATAGAAAGCGGCCCCACTGGGGCAAAACTCTTTCTCTCCCGAATGATCGAGGGGTTAAAGGTAGTCTGCCTTCTTACAGGATGCCGAAGAGCAGAAGACCTCGCCTCCGCTCCCCGAATCATCGGCCCCAACCTCGAGCGATGGCAACTCTTTCTCGACCGACACGGGCAAGGGGCCAAAAGCCGCACCTGAAGACCCCTAGGCAAAAAGAGATGCTCTCGAGAAACCGATGGCTTTCGCCAAGTCACCACCAGTTACTGGCGATAGCGCTCTCCCTGGTGTCGATGACGGCCCTGGCGGCGGATTCGGGCGAGCAATCATGCGAGATCGAAGAAGCCGCAAGACGCCTCGAGCAATCTCTGGTGGCTCCTTGCTGCTGGAATCAGACCATGGCGGCCCACCAATCCCCGACTGTCGATTCGATGAAGAAGGCTATTCGGTACCGGCTAGCCGAGGGTGAGTCACCGGAGTCAATTCTGGAGTCCTTCGTGGAAGAGTACGGCACTCGCATATTAGCTCGGCCGCCCCGCACCGGCGCGTTTCGCCTACTCTACTGGTTACCGCCCAGCTTCCTGGCCTTGACCGCCTTCGCCCTTGTTCTCATTGGACGCAGGCTGGCACGACGCCCGCAAGAAGAAAGGACTCCTTCCTCGAGCAAGGAGCAAGAGGCCACGGGAACGAAGGAGCGTCACATTTCGGACGAAGCCCGAAAGCGTCTTCTAGAAGAGCTCGAGGAAATGAGATGAACCGCCCTACTTCACGAAGCGGATAGAGAGCGGGTATCTAAAACGCTCGCCGTTGTTGGCTCGAGTCGCGCCGAGGATGAGCATCGCGATCCAGAAGATCACCACCGCCGCCAAGAGCACGAAGCCAATCAGGATTACTGTAAGAATTCCCGCCCCAATGGCATAGATGGCGACGGAGATGTTGAAATTGACAGCCTCCCTTCCTTGATCATCCACGAAGGGATCCGTCTCCCGCTTGACCAGCCATATGATCAAGGGCGCAAGGATGTTGCCAAACGGAACTATCAGGCCCGCTAGCGCGGAAAGATGAGCACCCAGGGCCCAGCTGCGAGCCTCGCTTGCGATTGTGGACGACTCCGTGTCTGTTGGGCTCATATAGATCCTCCTGACTGCGTTGGCGCCTATGAAGCTTCCTCGAATCGTCATAGACATGGAGCAATAGAGCTGCCATGGGGCAGCCCTCCTCCGGGGCATGCACACCTGCCGGCGAGCTGAACAGCACTTTCTTTTCCAACCAGTAAATCGAGACGGCCATGACCAATAACCAAGAGCCCCCTTCGGGCCTGCCTACGAGCCTTGAGGGTCGTGCTTTCGGAAAGGCCATCTTGCTAGGAGAGCATGCCGTCGTGATGGGGGCTCCGGCACTGGTCGCCGGCCTTCCTGGCTGCATGCGAGCACGAGACACGGGTAGCTGCGAAAGGCTATCGGTAACCGTGAAGCCCTGGGGCCTGCGAGCCGTTGCGAATCTCGATGAGAGCATCCCTTCCAGAGCGCTCGGGGCGCTGGATGATACGCTGGCGAGCGCCGGTCTCTCGGCGGAAGACCGAGCCCGAAACGTGCTTGTCGAAGCGTCGATTCCATCTCGAGCGGGGCTTGGCTCCTCGGCGGCTCTCGCCGTGAGTGTCGGACGCTTACTGGCTCTTCTCGCTAATCGTCACGATCTGCAAAGCCCGGCACGCGCAGCCGAGCTGGCCAAGGGCTCGGAAACCGTCTTCCACGGCAAACCTTCCGGTGTCGACGCTGCGGCGGCCGCATATGGGGGTATTGGTGCCTTCGCACGATCCCTGGGCTTCTCCCGAGTGGAGCACGACAAGACGCTTCATTTGGTAGTCGCCAGCTCGGGAAGCCGTCCACCGTCCCACGAAATGGTCGAGCGCATCTATTCTCTGTCCCGATCGGATCGCTGTGCCCGCGCCCATCTTTCGCGGCTTGGCGACCTTGCCGCAAACGGTGCCTTTCTGCTCACACGAGGCAGGCTCGCGGACCTCGGAGAGGCCATGAATGAAGCCCACGATCTGCTCTCGAGGCTGGGTGCTTCCACGGAAGCATTGGACCGTCTCGTCATGGAGTGTAGAAAGGGAGGCGCACTCGGAGCGAAGCTCACGGGCGCCGGTGGGGGAGGCTGCATCGTCGGTCTTTGCACGAAAGAGACTCTCCCCTCGCTGCTTCTCCGCCTCGAGGGGCAAACGGCGTGGCTTGCAGACTTCGCGATAGAGCCGAGCGTCAAGGACCGAAACGGAAACCCATGACTCGATGGTGCAAACCCATGGCCCAAGAGATACCCCTCGAAGGATTCGAGCCCATTGATCGACCGGCGGCGGCTACGGCCAGAGCCTGCAGCAACGTCGCTTTGGTCAAGTACTGGGGAAAGGTGGATGAGCAGAGGCGTGTGCCCGCGACCGGATCTCTGTCGGTGACTCTGGGCGGCCTCACCACCGAGACGACCGTGGCTTTTTCCGATCGTGAAGGGCCCGACCTCGTAGTTCTGGACGGCAGACATATCGGGGGTAGGGAGGGAGCACGCGTCTCAATCTTTCTCGACATGATACGAAGTGTCAGCCTTCTTCACCGGCTTCCGATTGGAGCGGCCTCGGTGCGATCGGCCAACTACTTCCCTACCGCTGCTGGTCTGGCCTCTTCGGCCTCCGGCTTCGCCGCCCTTGCCGGAGCCGCCGTCAGGGCGGCGGGGATGAAGGCCTCTTTCGACACCCTGTCGAACCTCGCGCGACTGGGCTCGGCAAGCGCGGCCCGCTCCGTTCATGGTGGTTTCGTGGAGCTAGTTCCGTTTAAGCGGGAGAACGGTAGCTGGGATGCCCGCACTTCTCCCGTGGCAAGCGAGAACCACTGGGATCTTCGAGTGCTCGTATCCGTTGTCGACGCGGGTTACAAGCCGCTGGGCTCCACGCCGGCCATGGCCAGAACCGCCGCTACATCACCGTACTACGACGGCTGGTTAGGCTCTTGGGGTAAGGATCTGGCCGAGGCACACGAAGCAATCGCGGCCCGCGACCTCGAGCGTCTCGCAAGCATTGTCGAGCACTCCGCCCTGAAGCTGCATGCATTGACCATGACCAGCCGGCCTCCCGTTCAATTCTTAAGAGGCCCATCCATAGAGCTGATGCATACGGTTTGGGACCTTCGGTCAAGTGGAACCCTCTGCGCCTTCACTGCCGACGCCGGCCCGAACATCAAGGTTCTTTGCTCGCCAAGTGACGAAGAGCGTGTTCGAGCCGCCTTGATGTCGGTGAACGGAGTGCAGTCGGTGCAAGCAACGGCTGTCGGAGGTCCCATCGATGTCGTGGCCCATGATGTCGATCCGGCTGGTTCATGGCGTACGATGAGCGCCGACAATGTCGAGAAAGACGCCGAGCCTTCCTCAAGCGAGAGGGACTGATGAGCACCGAGGCGGACTCTAGAGATGAGGGCTCGGTGAGCTGGCCCCGCGTCATCGCGCCAGGCAAGATCTTCCTCGCTGGAGAGTATGGCGTGCTCCAGGGGGCCACGGCTCTTGTCATGGCGATCAACCGCCATGTACGGATGAGCAATGAAGAGCCCGCATCAATCGACGGGGGGATATCGACACCAGTAGGAGTTCGCCATACCGAACAAGTGGATGATCCGCTCCTTCGCGTGCTCATCGAGGAGGCCCGCTCCATAGCCACGCTTCCCGGCACTCCCTTTCATCTTGACGCGCAGGAACTCTACTCTCCGAATGGGCAGAAGCTCGGTCTTGGGAGTAGTGCGGCCAAGGCCGCGGCCGTGATCACCGGAGCCTTTCTCTTGGCTGGAGAGGCTCCGGATCTTCCCAGCACCCGTCAGCGGATCCTCAAGGTGGCAATGGGGGCCCATAATCGTTCAGGCGGCGGTAGCGGCGCCGACGTGGCCGCCGCCGTTCTGGGCGGAGCTGTGGAGTACCGTCTACTCGAAAAGGACGTGGGCATAGACGGCCTTTGCTCTTCGGTGAGACCCTACCTTGCCCGCAAGGCCGATCTGCCCTCGAGGAGCATGCCTCTAGTCGTTCACGGCAACTCGCCAGTCTCCACCCGTGATGCCATTTCGAGGCTGGATGCCGCCAGAGAAGCCGGCAACAGTTCGATTGAGAGGCATCTGGACATGACCGCCGAGGCAGGAGAGCAACTAGCCCGTTGCCTCATGGATCCGGCGGCTTCGGACAGGGAGCTACTCGAGCTCGTCGACCAATCCAGCAACACACTGCTCGAGCTGACCCAGGCCTTGGGTCTTGGCGCCGGCAGCGGCGCCTCGACTCTCGATACGGCAACGAGCGTTGCCCGAAGACTCGGTGGTGCCGCGAAACCTTCCGGCGCCGGTGGCGGGGACTTGGTGTTGGTTTTCGTTCCCGCGATACCGCTCGAGGAACGACGCCAGGCCGCATCTGCGCTGGACAGAGCGGGACTTCATGTCCTAGATGTCGCAATCGATGAAAATGGTGTCCGCGAGGAAAGAGCAGGACTGAACCCTATCAGCTGACATCCGACTACCCCCTGCCCCAAGGAGCATTGCTCGCAAGATGCAAAAGAGGAGAACAGCAAGGATCCCAGGTTTTTACCGGCTGCCGCTTGGAGAAAGGCTCGAATCACTCGTGGCGGCCGGCTGGTTGACGGAGGATGAGGCTCGATCGATCTCGGGGCCGGCCGCTGGAGGCTTCGACATGGAGATCGCCAACGCAATGAGTGAGAACGTAATAGGCGTTCACGCTTTGCCGCTTGGCATTTGCCTCAACCTGCTCATCAATGGGAAGGAACGAGTGGCCCCAATGGTGGTTGAGGAACCTAGCGTCGTGGCTGCGGCATCCAACGCCGCAAGGCTCACTCGTGAAGGCGGGGGGTTCACTGTCGAGACCACCGGCTCGGTCATGGCGGCCCAAATTCAGGTGAAGGGTTTGGCCGAACCCACGGCCGCGGCGCAGCTAATTCAGGCCGAGGCCCCTTCACTTCTCGAGGCCGTCAACGCGCTGATTCCCAACATGGTGAACCGAGGAGGAGGAGCCAGGGAGATCGAAACCCGGGTGATCCCATTGCCCTCGCAGCCCGAGGCACGAATGCTCTGTGTCCACGTGCACGTCGACTGTCGAGACGCGATGGGAGCCAACACTCTGAACACGGTTGCCGAGGGTTTGGCACCGCGAGTCCAAGAAATAGCCGGTGGGGAGATTGGGCTTCGAATCCTGACCAACTACGCCGACAGACGCCTGGTACGCGTCTCTTGTCGGCTGCCGCCGGAGTCGCTTCGCACCAAGAAGTGGCCGGACGGTGGTCTCGTTCGCGATCACATCGTCGATGCCTCGCGCTTTGCCGAGGCCGACACATACCGGGCCGTCACTCACAACAAGGGCTTCATGAACGGCCTCGACGCCGTGCTGGTAGCAACGGGCCAGGACTGGCGAGCGGCCGAAGCCGCGGCACACGCATACGCGTCCAGAACAGGGGCTTACGGTCCACTAGCGACGTGGAGAAAGGACCGCGAGGGTTTTCTCGAGGGGGAAGCAGAGCTTCCACTAGCCGTGGGCACCGTCGGCGGTGCCGCTCGTGCCCACCCGGGCGTTCGCCTGTCCCTGCGTCTTGGTCGCATAGAGGACGCCGCGGACCTCGCCAGCCTCGCAGCATCCGTCGGACTCGCCTCGAACCTCGCGGCCCTACGAGCGCTCGCAACAGATGGCATACAGCGCGGCCACATGGCCCTTCACGCCCGAACCGTGGCGATCGAGGCCGGTGCCACAGGTGATCTAATCCATCGAGTATCGACGACTCTTCGCTCCGAAGGATGCTTTCGCTTGGAGCGAGCAAAAGAGATCTTGAAGAAGCTTCCAGAAGACTAAAGCAGACGAAGTCTCACGTCCCAAGATGTTCTTGGTTGCCGGCACGAGACCACGAGAGCGGCTCCGGGCATTTATGCCGGACCTCGCTTTACCCAAACTCTCTGCTTTCTTGCCATGCGACCGAGTCTGCGCCAAGCGAGGTCTTACGGACATACGGTCTCTGTGCGGCGGGTACTCGGCATCAGCTCTCCGGCAGCCTCTTCCTTCGTCTCTTTCCGATGATCCACGCCAGCAGAATGCCGACCTCGTAGAAGAGATACATCGGCAAGGCCATCAGAATCATGCTGAAGGGATCCTGGGGCGTCAAAATGGCGGAGATGATTGCCGCAAGCACAATCGCGTACCTTCTGTATCGAGCAAGTAGGGGAGCATCGACCACACCTATCATCGCAAGCGCGGCGATGATCAAGGGAAGCTCGAACACTACGCCAAAAGCCAAGAGAAGCATCTTCACTATCCCAAGCTGCTCTCGCATGGAGAGCATGGGCTCCGTGAACTCCGCCTCGGCATAGCCGATCAAGAAGGGCATCCCGATCGGCATGACCACGTAGTAGCAAAACAACGCCCCGCCCAGAAACATCAAGGTCCCGAAAAACACAAAAGGCAGCACGACGCGGCGCTCGTGGGCATAGAGCCCTGGAGCCACGAAACGCCAGAACTGATGGAGAATCACCGGAGATGAAGCGAAGAGTCCACTGTAGAGAGCCACTCGCAGGTAGACCAGAAAACCCTCCACCGCCGATGTGAACACCAACCGGCGGTGCTCCTCGGGCAGCGCATCCAGAATCGGCTGCATCAAGAACTCGTATATGTACTGCGCAAAGGCAAAGCTCGCCACGGCGGCTATCGCCAACGCGACGAGGCACACCGTCAGGCGGCGCCGAAGCTCCTCGAGATGCTCGCTCAGGGAAAGGCGAAGCTCTCCCTCCTCCTCGAGAGGCCTTGATTCCGCGCCCTTTCCCCTTGCCCTGACCGAAGGACGCTCAGGCATCGCCACGTCGCCCCCCCTTTAGGCTCGCCTCGCGGCCGCCAGATGCCTTGTCATCCTCTTTCTTCTCCCCGGCACCTTCATCGGCGTCCCGGGCGCCGGACTCCTTACCAACATGCGCAAAGTCTTGCTCCGCCTCTGTCTCGGCGGTCTCGTCGGCCGAAGAAGGGCTCGAAAAAGGCTCTTGACTCGGCTCGGTCTGCGAGCCTCCGACGAGGCCATCGGGGGACCCCTGTTCCGAACCGGGCGCCGAAATAGAGGGGGCATCCGACGCCTGCTCCGCCTTGCCAGAAGACGAGTCCCTCACCGAACCCTCCATGTCGGCCCAGGTTCCACGCACCTCTTGCTGCACCTTGCGAACCTCGCGCAGGCCCCGCCCAATGCTTCGGGCAATGCCTGGCAGCCGCGAAGGCCCCAAGACGAGCAGGACGATCAACAGGATTA
>SKWY01000447.1 GCA_007128675.1 Deltaproteobacteria bacterium
GATTCATGGCAGCACGGGGAACTCGGGTGATGTGGACACGGTATCATAGGTCCAACGGCGCGTCGCTTCTGCCAGGTTTCAACCCCCACCGGTCTTCCGAAAGTCCGGGCCATGGCACGGGATGAAGTCACACATCTCGTTGAGCCGGCTGTAGATCCTCTCCCCGACCCGATCCTCGAGGGTCTCCACGACTACCTTGTCCACGAACTCTCGACCCCGGGTGCGAGCATGAGCCGTGCCGGCCTGGGGCAGCCTCGAGCGAAGGCTCGTCCTTGGATCATCGGTATAGTTTGTCGCAAAAAGCGTAGTCTTATCAGCGTTGTAGCGCCTGGAAATGATCTCGTCCAGCACGTACATCTCCCAGTCGCTGCCTCGTCCCTTGCCAAGCTCGTCGACAGCGAGGACGTCGACCTCGCACAGGGGAGCAATTATCTCCATGTCGCTCTTTCCGGAGGAGTACCCTTCCTTGAGCTCCGACAAGAGGTGGAAGAACTCCACGTAACGACAAAGCACTCCTCTCTCCAGGGTGAGCACTCTCAAGGTGGCCGCCAAGAGATGGCTCTTGCCGGTCCCGACAGGCCCCATCAACACGAAGCCGAGAGCTCCCTCGGGCATGCCGTAGGATTCCACGAAAGCCCGAACGCGCGCGTGGGCCGCCGCCGCGGCCTCCAGGGGGCTGCCGAGCCTGTCCCCGGGGGAAGGCAACATAAAGTTATCAAAGGTCTTTTCCGAAAGGCGCCTGGGAATGCGAGCGGCATTGAATCTCTGGCAGGCATCGAGGCCGGCATGACAGGAGCAGGGCTGCACGAAGACGGCCCCTTCACGCTCGACGACTCTGCGGCCAGAGCCGTCACATGCATCACAAGAGCCGGCGCCCGCCACTTCGGCCACTGCAAAATCGCCCTTGTCGGAACAAATCCTAAGCCTCGCCCTTCCCTCGCCTGCCAAGTCGATCAAGATCTCGCTCATCCTTCCTCTTCCTCCTCATGCCGTCCAACAGCTTGCTCTCGGTGGGCACGCCAGGCGTCTCGGACTGCTCCAGCATAGTACGACAGACGATGTGGCGGCCGCACCCCCGGGTGGGCCCGTTCGTGGCTTTGACGGCCCATCAACAGGCCGCGACACACTACCTCGACGGGGATGCCTTCCGCCTCCCAGGAAGCCACGAGCTCGAGCTCAACTGGTGACAGAATCAGCCCCTTGCCTCGAACCTCGCTCAAGAAGTCGCAGACGATCTCGGAGTAGCCAAGCCGATCAATACGCCTAATGGTCATCTGCCGAATCCGTTCAGCCCCCACAGTCGGGGCCCTAGGCGCTCGCCGGGCCGCGACCGTTTGGGATCAAGCCCCGCTGACAGCGACGCTGTCGAATAGAAGAGAAGGAACCCTATTTGCCGAGTATGGATATGGATCATTGCCAACTGCAATCAGCCTATCCCATAGATCGGCGTGAGTTCCCGTGATGTTCATCTCGCCGACTGGGCCCTTGATGCTACCCCCGGACACCTCGAAACCGACTATTCCGTGGGAGAAGTCACCGGTGGTTCCGTCCGTGTTACCCCCGAGAATGCCTGTTACATAGATCCCCGATCCCATCTCTTTCGCGAGGCCGGCTACATCGTGCTCGCCGCCCGAAAAAACGAGATTCGAGGTTCCTCCGCCAGTGGGCTCCGCGCCGAGCTTCAAAGCGTAGTAGACATCTAGAAGATACTCCTCCAAGACGCCCTCTCCGATTAGCCGGCGGCGCCGCGACGAGATCCCGTCGGAATCGAAGTGTCTGGACCCGAACCCGCCAGGTAGCAAAGGATCGTCGATCAGTGTCAAAAGCGGGCTGGCAATCCTTTGGCCCAGGCGATCGAGCAGAAAGGATCTCTTCTGCTGCAAGGCCGCACCGGACATTGCGCCCACCAGGGCTCCAACCAGTCTTCCGGCTGCCCTGGAGTCCACCAGCACCCTAGTCTCCCCGCTGGAAAGCTTCTTTTGGCCCATTCGCGCAACAGCCCTTTTTGCGGCCTGGCTGCCGACCTCAGCGGGACTCGGGAGCATCGAGATGCGTCTGCTTCCGGCGAAATGCCAGTCCTCCGGCCTCCGTTCGCCGGCATCACGGACCGAAACCTCCGCGCCGACCCAGAACTGCGTCCCTCTTTGAGCGCCCGAGAAGCCGTTGGAGTGAACCCTTGTCATCACGCTTTGCTGATCGGTGTAGGAACCTGTGGCGGAAATGATTGGGCCCTCATTGGCTCTGGCCACAGCCTCGGCTTCACGGGCCAAGGCCTTTCGCCGCTCTGGGTCAAGGTCCTGGTAAGCAGGGTCCCAGATCTCTAGATCGTCGTCCGGCCGCCCCTCATAGAGCTTTGGGTCGGCAAGACGGCGACAAGGGTCCTGGCCCAATAACCTGGTCAGCTCGATAGCGTGGTCGATGAACCCATCCAAGGTCGTCGGTCGAAGATCACAGGTGGAGTGGCTCGAGTAGCGATTGTCGACGAACAGGAATATCGACAGAGCCGAGGACTGGGCTTCACGAAGAAGCTCCAAGTCCCCGTCACGATACTGAACGCTGATGGATCTACCCTTTCGCACCGTTGCCGCCGCCTCATCGGCCCCACGCTTGGTCGCGTACTCGACAGCCCTTACGGCGAGCTGTTCAAAACTCGGCTCCTGAAGCCCACTCATGCGCTACCTCCCACGGTGATCGAGGAAACGAGACAGGTCGGCATTCCCAGTGAAACGGGGACGCCTTGACCGTCCTTGCCGCACGTCCAGCCTCCCTTATCGATCTCGAGATCATCACCCACCATGGTGATTCTCGAGAGGGTCTCTGGACCATTTCCAATGATGTTCACGTCCTTGAGCGGAGCCGTCAACTTGCCATCCTCTATCAGCCACCCGTTCTTGACGTAGAACGTATAATCCCCGGCACCGATGTTCACCTGCCCGTTGGTGAATGAGATGCAGTAGACCCCCTTTTTGACGTTGGCGATGACCTCTTCCTTAGTGTGTGGTCCAGGAAGCATGTAGGTGTTGCGCATTCTTGGGAGAGGGATGTGCCGAAAGGACTCGCGCCGCCCACTTCCCGTCGAGGACACTTCGAAATGACCGGCGCTGATCCGGTCATGAAGATAGCTTCGCAATACCCCTTCCTCGACGAGCAGCGTGCGCTCCGAGGGAGTCCCCTCATCGTCGACGTTGATCGAACCGCGAAGCGCTTGGTGCGTGCCGTCGTCGACGATGCTCACGAAGGGCTGGGCAACGGGCCTTCCAATGCGGTCGGAGAAGATCGAGACGCCCTTTCGATTGAAGTCCGCTTCCATGCCGTGCCCGATTGCTTCATGGAGCAGGATTCCCGACGAGCCGGCGGCAAGCACGACGGGCAGCTCTCCTTGAGGGGGCCTGACTGCATCGAAAAGAACCCCTGTCCTTTCGATCGCCACATCGACGAGGTTCCGTACACTCTCGGAGGTGTATGTGTCCATTCCCGCCCTGGCCGCCAGGTTGTGAGAATTGCTCTGCCTGGCGCCTCCTTGCTCCATGACCACGTTGAGCCCCAGGCGCGTCATCGGCTGCTCGTCGGCCACGATCCTTCCATCACTAGTCACGATCAGAATCGTGCTCTGATGTCCCACGAAGCTGGCCTGAACCTTGGCGACTCTAGGATCGGCGCGTCTTGCGAGCTCATCAATCGAGGCCAACACGGGAGTAATGCGGTCCACACCCACCGTCGACCAATCGTAGTCCGTGTCGTAGTGGCTGGGCAGCCTCACCGGAGTGAGGCTGCCCGGCTCTCTCGAGGCGCCGCCCGAAGCAATCCCCGAAGCTGTCCTGGCGGCAGCGAGCATCGCAGGGAGCGACAGATCCTCGCTGAATGCGTAGCCTGTCCGGTCGCCAACGACGACGCGGACGCCGACTCCGAGATCCACGGAGGAGCCGGCACGATTGACGACGCCATCCTCCAAGCCGACGCCAGTGTTCCTGGCATGCTGAAAGAACAGCTCGGAAAAACCGCCACCCCGCTCGAGCGCCGCCGAAAGCACCTTGCGTATTTGCTCGTTCGTAACTCCAAACCGCGCCTCGAAGTACTTTGGATCTCCCATGGTCCTTGCATTCAAGCACATGCGGGCAAAAGGTGCATTCTCCAATGCGGGTGCACGACATAGGACCGTTGGTCGATGAATGAGGCCGTCTACCCAGGGCGATAGGCGGCCAATTCTCGGCAAAACGAACTTCGGCCCCTACTCATTGCCGCAACGAGACCGCGGTGCCATGCTCTGCCTATGAGCAACCGCACCATATCGCTTCTCGCAGGGCTCACACTCCTTTGCGGAGTGGGGGCAGGATGGATGCTGCAGCAGACCGCAAGCGCCGAGACCCCTGTCACGCCCTCCCTGGAAGGGGCCCCTGCGGGGATCGCCTCCCCGCAGCGCACCGACGATGAGGCCATGCCGTCCACCGATGAGAACGACGAGACCGGCCGCGAAGATGGAGATGAGCCGGAGCCCGCCGACGTCGATGAGCCCTCGGCGGTGGACTCGAAGCCCGATGGAAAGACTCCCTCAACGGATGAGGACGAGCTTCCTTCAAGGCTCGAGCCCGAGGATGCTTCCCCCGAAAAGGTGGGGGAAGAAAAGGAAGAGATTGTCCTTCGCTTGCGATCGTCAACGCCGGCGCAAACCGACGTGAAGGATGAGCTAAGGGCCTTCGAGGAGAGACTGGAGACCGCCGAACGCCGGGTAGCCGAACTCGAACAGAGGCTGTCCTTGATGGAAGAAGACATGGAGGAGGTTTTGGCCTGGCAAGATGAATTGGAAGAGTCTATCGGCCGGCTCGAGGACCTCGAGGAGACCGTCGTGGAGGCCGAGGCAACCCGTCGTGAGGCCACGGCGGCCCGGATGGCAAGAGCCAGCTCTCTGCAAGGAATCGAGCAAGATCTCGACAATGTCCTTCGGATGTTGGAGCGCGGCTCATTCGATGTGGACCGGCAGATAGGGGCAGCAAGTCGAGGTTTGACCGAGCTGGCCAGGGACGCCGCCCGTCATGGGCATTTGGTCGAGTCCGAGAGAGTGGACGCTGCTGTTCAGTCTCTTCGGCTCTCACAGACGGCGCTGGCTCATCGAGATCTCTATGAGACACGCCTTGCTATCAGCATGGCCCTTACTCATGTCACCGCAGCTCATGCCCTTGCACGAATGGAAGTTGCCCCCTAGCACGCCGCAACAGCCACAAAGATCGCTGCCGTACGACTCAAGGACGTTCAGGGCTGACGGCCACGTTGCGCAACCAGGGCCTCGATCGCTTGCAGCGCTTCCCGGGCCTCCCCTAGAC
>SKWY01000275.1 GCA_007128675.1 Deltaproteobacteria bacterium
ACAGCCAAATTTACCCGCCACCTCGCAGTAGACTAAGCGCCGGGAGCCGGTTTCCGAGCCGTGTGGCGCACCCACGCCAGTGCGGAGCCCACGGATCGGAGACCGGACTGCCGGTCGCTTCAGGAGGAGGGCAGCCCCAGGCGCACCAGGTAGAAGCTCCACGCAAAGACGAAGCAGGACAGCCCCAAAAACTAGTTGTAGAGAATCCCGCTCCTCTTCTCACCATCTATTCTGCGCCTGGAACGAAACCCCTCCTCCAGGCCATGATAGTGAGTAACCTCCGCCTCTCCGTACTGCCAGCAGAGAAAGACCGGCTCTCCATCGATGATAGAGTAGAAGTCGATGAGCCCGAGATCGAGATCCTTTACGAGACATCCGGCCTCGTTTATTCGCTCGACCGCGTGTCCGATCTCCTTGACGATCTGGATGAGCCGAACAGCCTCCTTCCAGCAGGCATCCGGTATGTCCTGCCTATCCGGAGGCCGCGAGGGGTCCAGATCCACGCCGTGATTCTGTAGAATCTGGATATGGTCGCTCACATGCTGCTTCATCCGATGTATCCGCTGGAACTCCAGCGAAAGTAGGGGAATCAGCTGGTTTGCTTCTTCCACGGTAAAAATTCGTTGACCGTCCATGATCGGGCTCCGGTGGATGCCAAATTGCCTCCACTGGAAAGGTTGGCAGCTCCTGGCCCCCCTGACAAGAGTCCAGCGGACGTTCCTCCCGCCAGCTAGCTCGTTGGGGCTGCTTGCTCGATGCCAACCGCATCCTCGATCAGCTGGGGCGCGTTCTCCCGGAGCGCTCTCTCGAGACGAGACTTGGCGACCGATTCGAGCTGGCGCACCCGCTCACGAGAGAGACCCAGCTCATTGCCGATCTCCTGGAGGGTCACCTTGTCATCGGTGAGGAATCTACGTCTGATTATGTACTGCTCACGCTCTCCTAGACCCTCTATGGCCCGCTCTATCTCGGCGCGCACGGCGGCCTGCTCGGAAAGGTCCATCACGCGCGCATCGTGCGGCTCGGATTGGTCATCGGCGATGACATCCTCGAGCGTTCTTTCGCCATCACTGGATGCAAGTGGTGTAGCGAGAGAAAGATCTCGGCCGTAGATGCGACGTTCGGCGTTCTCGACCTCGGCCTCGGTAGCTTTGAGGTGCTTTGCGAGAGCCTCGAGCACCTCCTGTGGATCGCTCGCCTGAATGCCAGCGGAGAGTTCCCGCCGTGCCTTCGGAACTCGATAGAAGAGCCGGCGTTCGGCATGGGTGGTTCCCACCCTCACGAGGCTCCAATGGCGAAGAATGTACGCCCGGATGTAGGCTCGAATCCAGTGCACCGCATAGGTGACAAGCCTGTACCCTCGATCGGGATCGAACTTCTTGACGGCCTGCATGAGCCCAAGGTTGCCTTCCTGAATGATGTCGAGAAGACGAAAACCATAGCCCCGGTACTGCATGGCGACCTTGACCACGAACCGAAGGTTCGCGGTAACGAGGGCTTCGGCGGCCAGCTCGTCTCCATCCTTGGCGCGTTCAGCGAGGCTCTTCTCCTGCTCGGGCGTCAGAAGGTCGTATTTTTGAATCTCCTTGATGTAACGGAGATACTCACGGTCGTCGGAAATTGGCTTGCTCATGATGTCTGGAGCAGCGAAGGGAGCATTGGCTTCGTCGCTCATAATGGAGAACCATTCGCAGGGGAGATTATTCCGATATTATTCGGTCATCAACCCCACGAGGCCAAAGCCCCAAAACAGAAGCCCGGCACGCCAGAAAAAACTCCAGAGAAATCAAGACATTCCCGTGGCCAGAGTTTCGAGTGCCTGGCATGCTTCTCAAGAACGCATCGAGGCTCCGAGCCCGCTCTGTGGTGGACACCCCTGTGGCCAAGAAGTCGTTGGCAAAAAGGAAGGCCATGAAGCGGTGGCAGGCCCGCGCCCACGAAAGAGCATATTCGAAACAGGCCCCATCCGTGCGTTTCCCATTGGCCGGGGTAGCATCCCGAGAATTACCCGAGCGCTTTTCTTGATCCGCCCTTGGCAGACCGGCTAGAATTCGCTCAAAGGAATTCTCGGGGGCTAGGGTTTTCGAGCAACGATGGGCGCATCCCAGTTGATTCAGATGCGAGAGTATCTAGAGGGTTCAAAAGTGCCGCAAGCACAAAGGGATGTGGCCCAAAGACCTCGGCCACCGATTTCATTAGCAATCTTAGAGCCCCAAGAACGGGCGAGGGTCTTCGAATGAGCAAAGGGGGCGGGGGTCTCTGCATTCGTTTCTGGGGCACTCGTGGCTCGCTCCCAGCGCCTGGCCGGGACACGTCGCTTTTTGGTGGTAATACCTCCTGCATCGAGGTGCGTGCCGGCAACCAGCTAATCATTCTCGATTGCGGCAGCGGCATGCGACTTCTCGGCAACGAGCTTGTCGGCACGAGCCCTCTCGAGGCCCACGTTCTTCTGACCCACTATCACTGGGACCACATCATGGGGCTGCCATTCTTCGCCCCTCTGTTCATGGACGGGAACACGATTCACCTCTACGGAGAGACGAAGCAAGGCATGGACGTCCGAGAGGTACTTTCGGGACAGATGATCAAGCCCTACTTCCCGGTGAGCATGGGCATCGAGTGCCAAGCCGAAATGCCTGCACACGCGGTCGCCCCAGGCGACGAGTTCGATATCGCAGGTGTTCGAGCAAGCTGCTGCCGCCTGAATCATCCTGGCGACGCACTGGGTTTCAGGCTCGATTACGGCAATCGCTCCGTAGTCTACGCAACCGACATCGAGCATGGAACCAAGAGCGATTCGCACCTCGAGAAGCTCGCTAGAGATGCCGACGTCCTGATTTACGACGCGACCTACACGGAAGCCGAGTATGAGAAGCTCAAGGGATGGGGGCATTCCACATGGCGTGCGGGAGTGACTCTCGCTCGATCGGCGGGAGTGAAACACCTCGTTCTCTTCCATCATTTACCGGAGAGAACAGATCAACAGGTCGCAGCTCTGGAACGGGAAGCCAAACGCGAGTTCGAAGACGTGACGGCGGCCCGTGAAGGCATGACGCTCGAGCTTCCAGAAGGAGGCCGAGTGCGCGTCCTTCCGGATTCCGAGGGCTGACGCCTCGGTGGCGCTCGGAAGCAAAGCCAAGGCGCTCCTTCTCTCTGTTCATCCTGTGGCGTCACATCCCGGACAAACCCCGTTGAACTGGAGCGAGTAGCCAAGGATCCTGAAGCCCTGCATGGCCTGCTCTGGGAGCAGGGGCTCATCCGCCAGACCCTCACGGAGATCGACGACCTGGTGGCAGCGCACGCAGATCAGGTGGTGATGCTCCGAAACGTCTCCGTCAAGCCTCATCCTATGGTCGTCGGGAACTCTAATTTCCCTGATGACCCCCATCTCCTTGAAGGTCTCTATCGCCTTGTAGACCGTGGCGAGAGACAAGGTCGGCATCTGGGATCGCACATCCTCGAACAGCCTTTCCGGGGTGGGATGACTGCTTGTCGAGACCAGTGCCCTGTACAGCGCTAGTCGCTGAGGGGTGACGGAAAGACCACGCTCCCTACACAGGGAGATGAAACGCTCGACAGCTTCCTCCACATCCGTGGAGACCGCCGCCTTTGAAGCTGACGCACTTACCATTGAAGACCCCGGGTTCTGTTTGAGGCCGCTCGGGCTTACCCGTAGCAAAGCCCCACCGAAGAGTCCTGTCAAGCAATGTGGGTTACCGCGACAGTGAATGAGATTCGGCTCCCAAGCTCGTCTTCCAGCCTGCGAAGAGCAAAGAGCTAGCCCTACCGGGTCAAGCCACCCGATGACTACGAGGCGGCTCGTACACAACCTCAATGTAGGCGGAACCGCGCCGCCAAGCTCTACTCGAGCATGGGATGCCACGTGCCTTCCAGAGAGTTCTCTACCGGCGGCCAAAGGAGGCGGATCGACATGATATCGAGCCTACGGGTCAGTTTGCTCATTCTCTTGGGGTGCTCCCTTGCATTGGGCTGCGCCCACAATGATCGCCGGCTGGCGCAGGATGACGATGGAGCGGTAGCCGACGAACCACGCCCGCTCACGCCGAGAGAGGCCCCTTCTCCGGAGCCCACCGCCCCCGAGGAGCCCATTCCACTGCATGAGTTGGGAGAGGAGGAGCTCGAGATGGCCCTCGACCGGGCCATAGCGGCGGCCGTAGCCGTCGATGGCGACTCGCCCTGCGAAAGGTCTTACAACGCGATGGTCGCGATGAGGGACTCCCTGGTAGCCGACCTCGGAGAGGCCGCTGCACAGGATTTGCCTTCTAGAAGGAGATTCATCGAGGCCTGCGAGCAGCTTCCCGAAGAAGCCCAGCGCTGTATGGACGTGGCCTACGCCATGGACAACCCAGCTGAGTGCCAGCGAATCATGGACGAGGTGCCGCCAGAACGCCGGCGAGCCCTCGAAGAGGTCTTGAGGGAGCCCTGAAAACAAGGCCAAGAAACACGACGCCTTCGAGCAGTCAGCGAGGCTCCCCAAAAAGCACCCGCTTCAGGCCACCGAGAAAGCCCTTGCCTTTTTCGGGCTTCTTTCGACCTTTCGCAGGCAAACCGTCTCCGGGGCCAGCCGAATCACGAATCACCGTATCGAGGTCGGAAAGCCGATCCTCCACCTCCTTGGCCGACCGCATGACCGTACGCCTGTGGGCCCTAACCTCGTTCGTGGCATCATCGGTCGCCTCGACCGATACGCGCCCCTCGTCATCCACGGTCAGTCGAAGCCGCAGCAGTGTGCCGTCCTTCGGGCGCGGCGGAATATCGAAGGTCCATGTGCCAATGTACTCGGCCTGCTCGGCGCGTTCCGCTTGTCCTTGGAAGAGAAGAACATCCAGAGCCTTCTGATCATCGCGTTGGCCTTCGACGTATATCGTGCGCTCGCAAGGAACCCCCGTGCCTCGGTCCAATACCTTCATCGTTGCGCCACCTCGCAGACCCACGGAGATCGGCGAGGCGAGAACCTCCTTGATTCGAATCTCTGGAGTATCCGGGTCGTCCTCGGCATCGATCGATCGTGCCAATAGGGCACAACCAAGAGCCACGGCGCCATCGGCATCAACCTCGTCTTGGAGCGTGGTCTCGAAAGTCTCCGCGACGGCCTTGCGAAGGGAAGGCATTCTGGACTGCCCACCTACGAGAAGAACTTGATCGATCTGCGAGGGCTCGAAACCCTGTTCGTCGAGCACCTTACGGATATGGGCCACGGTGCGATCCATGACATCCCGTGAGCACCGCTCGAGATCGGCCCTAGTAATCGAGCATTGGAGGTCACGAGCATCACCGGTCATCTCGTCCCTGAAGAGCGCCGAAAGGCGAACATCTTCACGCTCGGAATGATCAAGGGCAATCTTCACCCGCTCGGAGGCCTCGAGCAAGCGTTCCCTCACGGTAGGACTAGAGAGCCCGCGTTTGTCGGACTCGTCAATGGAGTCCACCAAATAATCGGCGATTCTCTGGTCGATGTCATTGCCGCCAAGATGCAACTCCTCCCCGCTGCCAACTACCTCGAGGAAATCACCGGAAACCGTGATGACCGATACATCGAGAAACGCCGCTCCCATGTCGATTACGACGAGCCGCTTGGCGGCCAATCCCCTGCCCACTCCATAGGCTATGGCGGTCGCCACGGGCTCGCTGATAATGCGTGCCACCTCGAAGCCCGCGAGCTGTGCGCCCCGGCGAAGCGCCTCCCTTTGAAGGTCACCAAAACCCGCTGGAACCGCTAGCACAGCTCTCTTGCGTGCCTTGGCCCGCGGGTCCGCAGCCGAGGCTGCTGCCTCGAGCAGCCTGGCTGCCACTTCGGTCACCGTTGGGCGACTTCGAGCCAAGGATACAACCAGCTCGCCGGATTCGGTGAAGTCCAACGAGAATGGCAGGGTCTTCTTGAAATGCACGAGAGCCGGTGATGGGGCTGTTCTCCCAAGAAGCCTCTTCACTCCGAGCACCACCTGCCCAGGCTGTTCCAAACGTCTTGTCAGTATCTCTTCTCCGACGACCAAGGTCTCACCGGGTCCCGACGCAACCCCAGCGGGCATCCAGAGAAGATCCTCCGAAAGCCTCTTCAGACGAGGCTCATCTCCCTCCACGGTGGCGAGCCGCACACGGCTGGTGCCTAGATCCAGTCCCAGAGGCAATGTCTCGAGCGTGGCGGTGCCGGCCGCAGCCTCCTCGATCGAATGACTCCCCCGGCTCTCGTATCCTTTCTCGGCACCTTTCTCCGGCTTGGCTTGGCTCTTAGTGGCGGCAGCCCCCGGCCTCTTCCCCTTTGTCCTACTCTTCAAGTTCAGAAAAACGCGTTTGCTGGACGCATCTAGACGACCGACCCGTACGAAAAATCCACTGCGGCCCGCCGGCGCCGAACCTTCCACCACCTCTCCCTCGCCTAGCATCAGGCGCTTTCCGTCTCGAGTCATCAGCTCGAAGCGCACCATGGTTCCCACGGTTTGAATCCGCCGAGTGGGAATGAACAGCGTGCCAGCCCTACACATGGCGGCGTATCCCCGAACGAAGCTCGACTCATCCTCGTAGGGCAATCGAAGACGTACCGTCGCCAGACCGTCATTGCTCTTCACGGGCGCTCCTCATTCGGGGGGGATGACCTCGTAGACCTTTGCAAGGGCGGCATCCAGGCCTTCTGGAGAGTCTCCACCGGCCTGGGCCATATCCGGCTTACCCCCTCCCCTTCCTCCCACGATAGGGGCTATCTCACGAATGAGATCGGATGCCCGAACACGCCTCATGACGTCTCGGGTTACCGCCGCCAACAAGAGAGCCTTGCCCTCTCTCTCGGCGCCCAAGACGACGACCCCCTCTCCGAGACGATCGCGAAGCTTGTCCGCAAGATCTCGAAGAGATCTGGGATCACTCACCTCCGTGCGCAAGGAAAGCACCTTCACGCCGTTGATTTCGCGCACGTCCTCCATGACATCAACGGTTCGAGCCGCGGCCAGCTTCTTGTTCAATGAGTCGACCTCTCGCTCCAGCTCTCTAACACGCTGTTGCAACTGCTCGGCCTTGCGACCCACCTCTGACGGAGCCGCCTTCAAGAGCCTGGCCACCTCACGAAGACGACGCGCCTCTCCAAGAGATTCCTCGAGGGCCCGTTCACGCGTGAAGGCAACAATACGGCGTACTCCGGACGCTATGGACGCATCGCTTGCAATACGAAAACAACCCACATCGCCGGACAGCCGCACGTGCGTTCCTCCGCAAAGCTCCAGCGTCTCTCGGGCAATGTTCACAACCCGCACCTGCTCGCCGTACTTCTCACCGAATATTGCGATTGCACCCCTACCGCGAGCCTCATCGAAGGCGATGACCTCGGTGCCTGATGGCAAGTTACGAAATACCATCTCGTTCACCAGGCGCTCCACCCGCGATAGCTGCTCTTCCGTGGGGGTCTCGAAAGTGGTGTAGTCGAAACGCAATAGATCCGGCCCAACGAAGGAGCCGGACTGCTTCACGTGATCCCCTAGCACATCCTTCAGAGCCTTGTGGAGCATATGGGTCGCGGAGTGGTTTGCCTCTATCCTTCGCCTCCGATCGGAATCGACGATGGCTCGAAGCGAGCCGCCGGAGGACACATTCCCTCGCTCGATCCTTGCCCTATGCACATGGAGACCTGCCAGCTTCTTTGTATCAAGGACAGTGATCTCGGCGCCGTCAAGAACAAGGGTGCCCGTATCACCTACCTGCCCTCCGCTCTCGGCATAAAACGGTGTCTCATCCAGAACGATCTCGACCTCATCCCCCGCTTTCCCAAGCGTCACGGGCTCGCCGTCGCGAAGGATGGCGACGACTCTTCCTTCGCCTTCACAAGCTTCATGGCCCATGAAGACCGTCTCCCCATGCTCCTGGGCAATCTCCTTGTAGGCACCCGAGATCTTCACATCTCCGGAGCCCGTCCATGTGCTAGACGAGCGCTGACGCTCTAGGCAATGTTCGAAGGCCTCCATGTCGACCGTCCTACCCTGTTCTTTGCAGATGACCTGCGTCAGATCCACTGGGAAGCCATAGGTATCGTAGAGCTTGAAGGCCAGCTCTCCCGACAAGCCCTCGCCTTCCGGAAGATCGGATACGGCTCTGTCCAAGAGGCTCAAACCGCGGTCTAGAGTGCGTCTGAACGCGCTCTCTTCCTGGTCGGCAACCTTGAACAAGAAGGCGCGCTGCTCCACGAGCTCCGGAAATGCATCACCCATTGCTTCCACGACGGTCTCGCAGACCGACGAGAGAAAGGGACCCTCCAGGCCGAGCCTCTTTCCGTGACGTATGGCCCTTCGCATTATTCGCCTTAGGACGTAACCTCTACCATCCGACGCCGGCAACACACCGTCGGCCACGAGAAAAGAGGCCGCCCGAGCATGATCGGCGATGACACGCATGGAGACGGCATCGTCGGGCTGTGCATCGAAGTAGGCTAGCCCCGCAAGATCTTCCACCTTCCCGATAATCCTTTGGAAGAGATCTATCTCGTAGTTGCTGGTCTTCCCCTGCACGACCGCGGCCAGACGCTCGAGCCCCATTCCGGTGTCTATAGAGGGCGTGGGCAGATTATGAAGAACGCCATCACCATCGCGATCGTACTGCATGAACACCAGGTTCCATATCTCGACTACCCGATCACAGTCACACTCGACGCCTAGACACTCCTCCTCGGGACAAGCAACGAGATCTCCTTGGTCATAATGGATCTCGGAGCACGGGCCGCAGGGACCCGTGTCGCCCATTTGCCAGAAGTTGTCCTTCTCACCGAGACGAGCAATCCTATCGGGCGGCACACCGACGTCCTCGGCCCATATGCGCGCTGCCTCATCATCATCGCGAAAGACCGAAACCCAGAGCCTCTCCTTTGGAAGCCTCATGACCTTGGTCAGAAACTCCCAGGCAAAGCCTATCGCCTCCCTCTTGAAGTAGTCGCCAAACGAAAAGTTACCAAGCATCTCGAAGAAGGTATGGTGACGACGGGTGAAGCCGACTACCTCGAGATCGTTGTGCTTTCCTCCGGCGCGCAGACACTTCTGGCTGCTTGCCGCTCTGTTGTAGTCACGGCGCTCCAGCCCCAGAAAAACCTCCTTGAACTGATTCATCCCCGCGTTGGTGAAAAGAAGAGTCGGATCGCCTTCGGGCACGACCGAGGAGGAACGAACGCGCTGGTGAGCGCGCTCCTCGAAGAATCGAAGAAAGGTCTCGCGAATCTCACTGGTGGTCGGCGATCTCATTTCCTGGCGGGCTCCGATCGGAAAATCTTTGGAAAGACAGGCGGTTATCATAGGCAGACATCTTGGTCAACGAATGAGAGGCGGGCTGGAGTCCCGTGAGCCCCATTGTTTCCTCCCCCTTACGAGGGCCAAGGTCATCGGGCATATCAGCTTGCTTTTGTTCCATCGGGTCGCTATTCGACCTCCTATGAAACCTACAACGAAACCCAAGAACCCTTGTTTCTCTTCAGGTCCCTGCGCCAAGCGTCCAGGCTGGTCGCTGGAGGCCCTCTCCGACTTTCCCGCGGGACGCTCCCATCGCTCGAAGCTTTGCAAGGCCAAGCTCGAGGAGGTGATCACAAGGAGCAAAAGCATTCTCTCGATGCCGGAGGACTACCTACTTGGCATAGTCCCGGCATCGGACACGGGCGCCATAGAGATGGCCATGTGGTCGATGCTTGGCCCTCGTGGCGTGGACGTCTTCGCCTGGGAGAGCTTCGGGATGGGCTGGGTGACGGACATCCAGAAGCAGCTTCGCATCGAGGATGCGAGAGTGTTCACGGCGGAGTATGGCGAGCTTCCGGACCTATCGGCCGCCGATTTCTCTCGCGATATCGTCTTCACTTGGAACGGCACTACCTCCGGGGCATGCGTGCCCGACGGTGATTGGATTCCCGACGACCGAATGGGCCTGACATTCTGTGATGCCACAAGCGGCGTCTTCGCGATGGAGGTCCCCTGGAAGAAGCTGGATGTAGTCACCTGGTCCTGGCAGAAGGTGCTGGGCGGCGAGGCGGCCCACGGGATGCTGGCTCTCTCGCCGAGAGCCGTGGAGCGTCTGGAGACCTACTCCTCCGGGCGTCCTCTTCCGAAGATCTTCAGGATGGTAAAGGGAGGCAAGATCGACAAAGGCATCTTCGAGGGCTCCACGATCAACACCCCATCCATGTTGGCCACCGAGGACGCCCTGGACAGTCTGCGCTGGGCGGAGTCCGTTGGCGGCCTGCCGGGCCTCATCAATCGTTCGAAGGCAAACCTGGCCGCCATCGCTTCTTGGGTTGAACGAACAGAATGGGTCGACTTTCTCGCGGGGGACCCGGCTACTCGAAGCAGCACATCGATCTGCCTCAAGATCGTCGATCCCTGGTTCACCAGCCTCCCCGCGGAAAAGCGAGCCAAGGCCGCCAAGAGAATCGGGGCCATTCTCGATACCGAGGGCGCGGCCCACGACATCAACTCGTACAAAGATGCACCACCGGGAATCAGAGTCTGGGGAGGAGCGACTGTCGAGACATCGGATATAGAAGCCCTTCTACCCTGGCTTGACTGGGCGTTCGAAGAGGTCAAGAAGGAAGCGGTGTAACACTACCGAGCCAGAGAGCGGGTGCTCGCCTTTTCTGGGCGCCCGCCTCGACGGGCTCACTGCTTGGCGCAGACCTTGTTACGGCCACCTTCCTTCGCCTCGTAGAGCGCCTCATCAGCGAGCTTGAGCAAGCCATCGCAGTCCTGGACCTTCTCATTGGGCAACGCGGACACCCCCATGCTACAGGTCACGCGAACGGCCTTGTCGCCCTCTCGGTGCTCCATCTCCGATACGGATTCCCGCAGCCGCTCTGCCACGTGTACGGCGCGCTCGAGATCAGTCTCTGGCAAGACAATCACGATCTCCTCTCCGCCATAGCGAGCCAAGAGATCGACTCGCCGCAGACCGGCCTTCAAGGCGTCCGCCACTCCCTTGAGCACCTCGTCGCCCATCTGGTGCCCATACGTATCGTTCACGTCCTTGAAGTGATCGATATCGAGCATTACGCAGGACAGCTTGATGTTGTAGCGCATCGCCCTCTGAAACTCGTAAGCGAAGCGCTTGGTGAAGTAGAGCCTGTTGAACAGGCCTGTCAGGGTATCGGTCACCGAAAGCTCATGGAGCTTCTCGTTGATCTCCTGCAGCCGATTGTTCGTGGTGAGAAGCTCGTCTTGAAGAACCTTGATTCGGAGCATGGAGCGAACACGAGCTCCAAGCTCGAGCAGATTCACGGGCTTGATCAAATAATCATCGGCACCAAGCTCCAAGCCCTCCAGCTTTCTTTCGGTTTCGGCCCGAGCCGTCATCAATATGATCGGTATGAACGAGAAGCGCCGGTTGTTCTTCAAGATGCGCACGACATCGAAGCCGCTCATTCGCGGCATCTCCACATCGCAGATCACGAGATCGGGCATGAAGTCACGAACCACCGCGAGTGCCTGCTCGCCATCGGTTGCATCGTGAAAAGAGTACTCGTCTCCAAGCCCCTCCTTTACAAACTCGAGGTTAGCTCGGTCGTCATCGACGATCAGTATCTTGCGCCCCTGCAAGCTAACCGCGCTTGGCAGAAAGCGGCCTCGCTCGCTTCCCTTGTCCGGCATTCATTCCTTGTACCGCCAGAACAGGTCCATCGGCAAGAAGAGCTGGTCCATTGCAAAGTATCGCCCCCTTTCCACGAAACTCCACAATGGCCGATGGGCCCTTCCAGCTCGAGTAGGCGAGCCATTAGCTCCGCTGCCTCGTTTCGTCAGGACCACGCAACCCCCTTCGCCCCTCTCGCATACACTATATGGCATGGGGTAAGCTGTCATGCATGAACCAGCTACTGAAGAAACACTGCTTGCTCGTATTGGCCGCCACTTCTCTCGTTGTTGGATGCGGCCCGGCCGACTCTTCGCTCGTGCTCATGCCGGTTGACGACATTCTACCTTCCGACGGACGGTCAGGTACAACCATCAAGGTAATGGCCTGGTTTCGCGACGAGCCCGTCAGCGATATCCAAGTAACTCTTACCGCCTCGGCTGGGGTCTTCACTGAACGAAACCGCAGAGAGATCTCGGTACGACTGGCTGGAGGTGAGGCCATAGCAGAGTGGAAAGCCCCTTACGACGACAACGGGAAGATGTTCCTTGGAAGTGTCGAGTTCACGGCGTCCTACACCGATCCGAACCGAATGAAGCAGGAGGCGAAGGCCATTGTGGAGATCGTCGAGCCGCCCCCCATCGACGGCAGCTCCTTCAGGTTCTGGTGCTCCGCGAGCAATGTCCAAAGGGCGACCTCCTCGAGCGGCCCAGTGCACGTGCCATGCACCGTGGAGGCAAGAGACATCAACGGAAACAATGTGCCGGTCGACAACATCCGCTTCGGCTTCATGACCGAGACGGGCAGGATGGACTTTGATCGCCATGGAGAACTCGAGTGGGTTCTGACCCCCGGTGAGATCCCCGAGCAGGTCGAACCGTTCGGGGACGCCGCCAGTGGGGAACCTCGCTGGAACGATCAAGCTGCCGGCGTTATCCGCAACCCAAGAGACGGAATCGCGACTCTAGTCGTTCATGCTCATGGAAGGCCGTCGGGAAACTTGGACCCACTCCACGGAGAGCCTTTTGTAGACGTAAACGACAATGGCGAGTGGGATCCGGGCGAGGAATACTACGATGCCAACCAAAACGGCCAGTACGACGGCCCGACCGGCAGCACCGAGGATAGACGGATCTGGCGCTGGGCGAAGATCATGGTCACAGGGCCAATCAGTGAAACAGCCGCTGAGAACGCCTCGGGACTGAGCCTTTGGGATACCGCTGGTCAATCTCGGCAAAACATTCAGATTACTCGTGGAGCAAACGCATCCATCGGGCTCTTGCTGATCGACGAGAACCTGAACCCCGTCGCTTCCCATCCCGGCAACACACCCGATGAGGTTAGACTCACCTACTCTCCGCGAGACGTGGTCTCACCGAGCAACCAAAGCCTTACAGCCGACACAATGGGGCTGACCTTCGAGCAGCAGACCGGCCGCATCCTGGGCGGCTCGGGTCGCAGCGGATACTTGCAGGGCTCACACACCTACTTCTTCCGCGTTTTCAACAACCGAGACGCGGATGACGAGGACGGCCCGGTTCGATGGAGCATCGACAGTGTAGAGGTAAGAAGAGTCCCCCGGCCGGGAGGAAGCTCGGTTACGGAACGGCTGGACGGCCACGAGCTTCCCATGGGCTACCTTCAATAACGCGCACACCGAGTCCGTCCGAACGATTCCAGAAGCAGGCTCCCTGGGTTCGGAGCCCTGCCGGGGACGGCTAACGACAAAGGGCCACGTCGACAAGACCGTCGAGGTGCCACGTTTACCGTCTCGGAGTTTCACGGACGAAGCCAAGGTCCCGGACGAACAACCACAAGCGCTGGGCACTGATCGTCGGGTCGATCTATTCGCAGATCAGTTAAGGGACCGATCTGACGAAGATGGGGGCTTCTTGGCGCAAGCGGATTCCAACCTACTAACTCGTCGAGCGGGAGCGGCGAATACAAGGGCGCCAAGCGCAGAGGAAAGACGCGGATCACGGACATTTCTACTGGACGATCACCTGCCACGCCCCTGCCTGCTTGGGGGCTAAACCCGCCGCTCCGCTCCTTGTCCTAGCTCAAGCCCCTTCTCGCACGTAGCCCTTCTTGAGGAGAAATAGAAGATGCGTCGCGATCTCTAAATCCGAGAGGTCGGACCCGTTGAGCGCCTCCTGAAACGTGCCGAAGTTATGAGCGAGTTGGAGGACATCGAGCTGGTCAGGCTTCAGATCACGCAGCGGAGCCGCGATTGGGCTTTCCAATTCGATGGGGGAGTTGAGAGCCGGAAGGTCGGGCTCGATTCGACGGTACTCGTCGAGCTGCCGAAGCGACTCCATTAGAAGAGCCTCCGTGGGCTCATCGAGCTCAATCATGAACTCTTCTTGAGAAGGAGCGCCGAGCTCGAACAGCCCCCTTTCCCAGGCAACTATCCTGTTGAAGGCCTTCATGGGACCCAGCTCATGCTTGTCCCCTATCAGCGCATAGTAGACGAGGCCATTGCGTAGATAAATCCGGCCTATCTCCTTGCTCTTGACGACCAAGACGCCGCTTCTCTTGCTCGTTTGAAAGAGCTGGAGAAGATCGGGCACGGGGACGTCCTCGATGCGCCCAGACATGCTCGAGTCTTGCCGCTGGGAAGCCTTCTTGGCCATCATCGACTTGGCTTGCGCCTCGTCGACCACCTGTCCCCCCGCCTTGGAAGTCAGCTTCAGGATGCTGGTTCCAATTAGAATACGGTCCCCTTCCTTCAACCGAGCCTTCTTGACCTTCTCACCGTTGACGAACGTGCCGTTCGTGCTCCCTAGATCTTGTATGACCACGTTGGCGCCGGAGCAGATGATCTTCGCGTGCCTACGAGAGACCATATCCTCGACGAGAACCATCCCGTTCGGAATGTCGGACGAGCGCCCGATGACGATCTCGCCTTGGGCCCGGAGAGGAAACTCTCCGCCCTGATACTTTCCGCTAATGAACTTCAGGGCATAGGATTTGGCTTCGCCCACGGCTGCCTTCTCCCATATGTCGGGGGTTCTTTCGAACACCGAGCCTCATTGTCGGCATCCAATGATTCACCAATTATCAGGAAGTAGTCCAAAGCGCCAATTTCTGGCCGAAGGAAAAGATTCCTTTGGAAAAACCGTAAGAGTCCGCACACCCGTCCTGGACCAAAATCATCCCGGCTTCCGTTGTGGCGCTCCACATTCCAAGACTACGGTACCTCGGAGGTTCTTCCCTACTGGTCGACTCCTCCTAGCCCTCTCCTCCGCTGGCCCCACGCGCGTCATCCGGCATGCGTTCTCCGGCACGCACGAGATTGATGTACATCTCGGCCGTTTGATTGCCAGGGTTGGCATCAAGCACGGACTCCCAGCAAGCCACAGCCTCGTCGATGCGGCCGGCAGCATACAGAGCAACGCCCAAGGCTATTCGCGCAGGTAAATGCTGTGGCCGACTCTCGACTGCTTTCTCCAACTCCACCACGGCCGCGGCCTTCTCCCCTTTGTCGCGAAGCGCCCCAGCGAGCTTCATCCTGATGTCCACGAACTCCGGGCAAAGCTCCAAGGCGTTCTCGTATTCCCGTATGGCGGAATCCCACATGCCGCTACTAGCAAAGGCATCACCAATGTCGGCGTACATGTTGGCGATCTTTCCCTTCACGAAGGGATCCATCTCGCCCGTGCCTGAAGGAGTACGGGAAAGAGCGCTGCTGTAGACCTCTTTCGCCTCTTTGTAGCGGCCCATGTCGTTGTAGATGACCGCGAGGTTTAGGGCTGCCTCGGTGTATGACGGGTTCAGTTTGAGAGCCGCCTCGAAGGAACGCCTCGCTTTAGCGAACTGCCCCTGGTCGTGATAGATGACCCCCAGCATGTTGTAGACATCGGCGAAGGATTGATTCTCCTCCACCACCTGGGACAGGTACTTCTCCGCTCGAGTGAACTCCTTGCGAAGATAGTGACTCTTTCCTAGCGACAGCAGGTGTTTCAGATGCTCTTCCATGGCAAGACAGGCTACATCAGGCCGGAGGCGAAGCGCCAGCCATCTGGTGTAGGTAATAGCACATAGCGGGCCTTGCCTCTGGCGAGTTCCTCCAACGAGCCGTCCACGCCTCTTACAAGCCGCCACTCTTCGGTGGCTATTGCCTCATGCCGTTCTACCCTCATGGTCCTGCGCAGTATCTCCTGTCGCAGATCCTCCTGCTCATGATCGGCAAGAAGCGCAGAGAGGCGCGACTCGATCCCCCGCCCACCAGAAATTGTCTGTTCGTAATCTGGATGAATCAAGGCACGGTAGGCCTCCTCATCTCTTGCCTCGAACGCATCACGGCGGGCATCGAGGGCCTCGACTACGGCGGCCAGTCGTGAAAGCGGAAAGCCGACGACCTTCCAATCACCTCGCTTGCGCCGCAGGGGAATGGCCTCGACGCAAATGCATTCGGTCTCGATACCTCCCAGAGTGCCGGAGACCTCGCCCCTGGCGAACACAGTTGCACGATCGCCCTCCACCTCCACCGTGCGGCTGACGAACCGAAGAGCAAGCTCGGTGTTTTCAGGCTCCAAGGTCAAGCCCTCGGCGGCCACCTCGTCCAGGGTGCGATTGATCGCCCAGCGGGGCCCTATCAATGCCTCGCAGGCTGTCGAGGAAAACAGCAAGATTGCCAGGATGCCCCAGGTGCGCCAGCGAGCTTGTCCTCGAGGCTCTGCACTCACCGATCCCTGCCCTTGTCTTTGCGTCGCTCCCAAGATTCGCGCAGCTTGCGGGCTCGTTCGGTAGTCGCCGGGTCCGCTTCCTCTTCGGCGAGAACCTCATCGAGAAGCTCCATCGCTTTGCCGAGAAGAGGCTCATCCAAGCTGAGGTAGGCCTCGGCAAGACCCACCTTCGCCTCCGCATCGAACCCCAACCCGGAATAGGTTCCCAGAACCGTCTCGAGACGAAAGACGACTGCCTGCCACTGTCCTCGTTTTCTATAGAAGTCGGCCACGTACAGCTCGTGACTCGCCAGGCGACCAAGCGCTTGCTCCAGCAGTTCCTGGGCCTCGGTCGAATACTCGCTCTCCGGATAGTCCTCCAAGAAGCGACGAAGCACGGTCGTAACCTTCCTCACGTTAGTGAGATCCTTCTCGTGGGCCGGCGGCATGATCCATAGATCGCTGGGGGCTTGCCTCATCAAGGAGAGGCCCTCTCGGAATGCCGCGAAGTCAGCCTCCGGATGTGCCGGCCGCAAGCTCACAAACGTTCTGTAGGCATCGGCTGCCTCCAAGAACCTATCCTGAGCAAACAGGGCATCCGCCACCCGCAGCTCCGCCAATACCGCATGGGGGGACTGGGGATAGCGGTTTCTTACTCGTTCGAAACGCTCGATGGCAATCGAGTAGTCTCGCCGCTCGAAGGCCGAGAGCGCCGATTCGTAGGCCTCCTTCGAGGCCTCATGGTACATGGTAGTACCCGGTTCGGGGCTGGGCTCGGGCCCACCCGTCGCGCAGCCGATCAACACGACGAGAAAAACTGGGAAGACTGGTGTAAGACTCCCCCGCAACCTTCGAAAACCGATTTTGTGAGGACAATTCGTACCCATCGCGCACCCAAAAGAGCATGTTGGCATTGGAACCCTTGAACTGGCACGGTTAGCACTTCATTCGTGAGCCGTCGAGAAGTAGTCATTCAACGTCGGTCTTTCCACCCACAAAGGACCAGGTCCGGGTATCATGGCATGAGGAGGTAGGAATCAGCATGGCCCGGATCAAGTTCAGCGCCACCGTGGTGCGCCGCGGGCGGTTCCTATATCTCGACCTGCCCACCGATGCCACGAAGAAGCTGGGCACCAAGGGTCGCGTGCCGATTTCCGGAATAATCAATGGGTTCCCGCTGGAGAGCTCGGTGTTTCCAAACGGCGAGGGAGGCCATTACCTGATGCTGAATAAGGAGATGCAGAAAGGAGCGAGCCTGGAGGCGGGTGATCGGGCCCGGCTCACGCTTCGGATCGATCCGAAGATGGGGACTCTGGAGCCCCCGGACGATCTAGCCAAAGCCCTGTC
>SKWY01000417.1 GCA_007128675.1 Deltaproteobacteria bacterium
GTGAACCAGTGGGAAGACGTCTTACGAGCGTTGGTTCGAATTCGCGCTTGTCGCCAAAGGACCCGGGGGTGGAGGAGGTGGCCGGCTCCGCCGGCGGGATACCCATGAGGCTTGCGCGCTGCTCGATGATCCCGTCTAGCCATTCGAGGAGAGGCGATCGAGACATCTTTCGATCATCGGTGTCGAAGATGGTCAGCCTCGGCTCGGCCGTGGTCTCTCCCTTCTTCTCCAGGCAAAGGAAGCGTGCCCTCCCCTCCTTTCCTATTCCGACTAGATCTCCCGTGGCCCCCAAGGCGCGCACCTTGCCGGTGTGGCCGATGACCTTGGAGAGGGACATCTCCAGGGAGTCCTCGAGAAAGGGCACATGCGCGGCGAAGATGCCCAGCATATCGTTGGGGAGACGCCATCCGAGCCCTCTCTCGACATCTCGCACCGCCTCGACCTCCAGCTCGGCCGGCGTGCGTACGTCCTCGACGCGGCGAAAAAGCGAAAGCCGCTCAAAGAGGCCCTCTCCAACCTCGATTCTGCCTGCCTCTCGCTTCTCTTCGACCATGATCGTCTTCCCGAACCCCCCTGCCCTTCTTAACCCGAAAAAGAGCCGCGCAGAGGAATGCAAAGCCGGGCTAGAAAGCCGCCGTCTCTCGGTAGACTCCTAGCTCTTCTCGGAAGATGTCGCTTATTTCTCCTAGAGTCACGTAGGACTTTACGGCGGAAAGAATTGGGGGGAATAGGTTCGTCCCGTCACGACAAGCTGTCCGGATGGCATCCATGCAGCGGCGAACGTCCGCCTGGTTGCGCGACTGCTTGAGGGCAGTCAAACGCTCGACCTGACGGCTCGCGACCTGGTCATCGATCTTCAGGGTCTCGATGGGCACCTTGCCCTCCGACTTGAAGTCATTGATCCCAACGATGATGCGCTCCTTCTTCTCGATCTCCTTTTGGAAGCGGTACGCGCTCTCGGCGATCTCGCGCTGGGGGTAGCCCGCCTCGACAGCGGAGAGGATGCCTCCCATCTCGTCGATCCTGTCGATGTACTCGAACGCGCGCTTCTCCATCTCGTCGGTGAGGTACTCGACGTAGTAGGAGCCGCCCAAGGGGTCGATCACCTTGTCGACGCCGGATTCGTGGGCAATCAGCTGCTGGGTGCGCAGGGCAATCGTGACCGCCTCCTCCGTGGGAAGGGCGTAGGTCTCATCTAGGGAGTTGGTATGAAGAGAGTTGGTCCCACCCAAAACCGCCGCGAGGGCCTGCAAGGTAGTTCTGATGACGTTGTTGTAGGGCTGCTGGGCCGTGAGAGAGACGCCCGCCGTTTGGGCGTGGTTTCGAAGCATCCAGGATCGAGGATCCTTGGCGCCGTAGCGATCCCGCATCAGCTTCGCCCACATGCGACGGGCCGCTCTGAACTTGGCAACCTCCTCGAAGAAGTCGTTGTGGACGTCCCAGAAGAAGGAAAGGCGAGGGGCGAACGCATCGACATCCATCCCCCTTTCCTTTCCGGCCTCGACGTATCCCATGCCGTCCGCGATCGTGAAAGCCAGCTCCTGAACCGCCGTGGCGCCTGCTTCACGAATGTGATAGCCGCTGATGGAGATGGTGTTCCAGCGGGGCATATGCTCCGTGGCCCATTCGACCATGTCCACCAGGATGCGCATCGATGGACGTGGAGGGCAGATCCACTCCTTCTGTGCGATGAACTCCTTCAAGATATCGGCTTGAATGGTTCCCCCGAGCTTCTCGGAGCTGACGCCTTGCTTCTCGGCGACCGCCACGTACATTGCAAGGGCGATGATTGCCGGAGCATTGATGGTCATCGAGGTGGTGACCTTGTCTAGCGGAATTCCCTCGAACAGAATCTCCATGTCTTGGAGCGAGCTGACTGCGACGCCTTCCTTGCCGACCTCGCCAAGGCTCATGGGGTGGTCGGCGTCGTAGCCCATCAATGCCGGCATGTCGAAGGCCGTGGAGAGCCCCGTCATTCCCTGGCTAAGAAGGTACTTGAAGCGCTTGTTCGTATCCTCGGGGGTTCCAAAGCCGGCGAACTGACGCATCGTCCAAAGGCGGCCTCGGTACATGCTGGGCTGGACGCCTCTAGTAAAAGGATAGCGGCCCGGCATGCCGAGCTTTTCCAGGTAGCTTTCCTCGCAGGTGGCGTCCCAAGGGCCAGGCAGCTCGGGTATGGGTATCTCTGAATCGGTGACCCAGCGCTCTTTCCGCGGCCCCATGCGCTTGAGTGCTCGGGCGAGATCCTCGCGATTCCAAGTCTCTTTCTCGGCGATCAGCTTCTCGAGATCCTTCTCGTCATAAAGTGCCATTGGTTCCGGCCTCCAAAATAAGAACGGTCTAACTCATTCGCTTCGGGGCAACGAGTGACCAGCGCATCGATTCGTCTCAATCGAAAAGTAGATTCCTGGCTATCACGAGCCTTTGAATCTCACTCGATCCCTCGTAGATGGTAGTGGTGCGAACGTCTCGAAGGTAGCGCTCCACGGGAAAGTCGTCCACGTAGCCGTATCCACCGTAAATCTGGACCGCCTCGAGACAGGCCCGGTTGGCCATCTCCGATGAGAAGAGCTTGGCCATGGAGGCCTCCCTTGTGAACCTTCGGCCCATCTCCTTCAGCTTCGCCGCTTGCAGCGTCAAGAGCCTTGCTGCTTCCAGCTCCGTTGCCATATCGGCGAGCTTCCACTGAATAGCCTGGAATGAGCCTATGTTCTTGCCGAAGGCCTGGCGCTCGAGAGCATAGGCAACGGAAGCATCGAGGGCCGCTCTAGCGATTCCCACGGCCTGGGATGCCACTCCGATACGTCCACCGTCGAGTGCAATCATGGCGAGCTTGAAGCCCTGTCCTTCCTCACCAAGGAGAGCTTCGGCCGGAACCTCGCAGTCCTCGAAGGTAAGGCCGACCGTGGGGGAAGCCCTTTGCCCCATCTTGCTTTCCGGAGGAGCGACGATGAGTCCCTTTGCGTCGCCCTCGACCAAGAATGCGCTGATTCCCTTGGGGCCGGGGCCGCCCGTTCTGGCCCAGACGACGATGACTCCCGCTACGTTGCCGCTGGTGATCCACTGCTTGCTCCCATTTATGATCCAGCGGTCTCCCTTCTTCTCGGCGCGCGTCTTCAAGGCGCCCGCATCCGAGCCCGCCTGGGGCTCCGAGAGCCCGAACGCTCCAGCTGCATACTGCGCGCTCGTCAGCTTTGGCACGTGGCGGCGCTTCATCTCTTCCGTCGCGAAGCCACAAATCAGCTCGGCAACCATGTTGGTTACCGCCATGGTCACGCTAGTCGAGGCGCAGGCCGCCGCGATCTCCGTGACGGCTAGGCTATACGAGACGACCCCTGCCTCCGATCCACCCAGGCTTTCGGGGACGTTGACGCCAAGGAGTCCGGCCTCACCTAGGGCCTGAATCTGCTCTTTGGGAAACTGATGATTCCTATCGATCTCGGCGGCTCGAGGCGCCAGGATATCCTTTGCGATCCGCCTGGCGGTCTCCTGCACCATCTCTTGGGTTTCGTCTAGCCTCAAGTCCATGGAGCTTCTAGCCTTCCCGAAGTAGAGATGTCGCTATGACGAGACGCTGTATCTCGCTGGTGCCCTCGTAGATCTCGGTGATGCGAGCATCGCGATAGTGACGCTCGACGGGGTACTCCACCGAGTAGCCGTTACCGCCGAAGATCTGCTGGGCGCGATGAGTCACGAATGTGGCTGCCTCGCTGGCGAAGACCTTGGCCATCGCCGACTCCTTGGAGTGACGAACCTTCTGATTCTTGAGCCACGCCGCCTTGTAGGTGAGAAGGCGGGCGGCTTCGAGGCGTGTGGCCATATCCGCCATCATGAACTGAATAGCCTGAAAATCGGCGACGGGCTGCCCGAATGCGATGCGCTCCAAGGCATACTCCTTGGCGGCATCGATTGCGGCATGAGCTATGCCCAGAGCCTGAGCCGCAATCCCGATTCGCCCGCCGTCCAGTGTGCTCATGGCGACCTTGAAGCCGTCGCCCGGGTTGCCTAGCAGAGAGTCGGGACCGACCTTGCAGTCCTCCATGAATATCCCGGCCGAGAGAGCGGCGCGGATTCCCATCTTCTGCTCGGGGGCGGAGACCTCGAAGCCGGGGTTGTCGTGGTCGACCAAAAAAGCGCTGATCCCTTTCACGCCCTTGTCGGGCTCGGTCATGGCGAAAATGAGCGCCGCATCCGCGTTCGGAGCGTTCGTGATCCAGCTCTTGGTCCCATTTAGAACCCAGCCTTCACCATCCCGTACGGCCATGGTCTTCTGCGCCGCGGCATCCGATCCTGCTTGGGGCTCGGTGAGGCCGAAGCATCCCAGCTTCTGACCGCTCGCGTAGGGTGAGAGCCATCGCTCCTTCTGGGCGTCGTTGCCGTAACGAAGCACGGGATCGCAGTACAGCGAGTTGTTCACGCTCATAATCACGCCGGTGGATGCGCAGCCACGGCTGACCTCTTCCATGGCAACGGCATAAGCAATGTTGTCCATGTCCGAGCCGCCCCACTCCTCGGGCACGGCAACGCCCATCAGGCCGAGATCGCGAAGCTGGGGAATGATCTCTTTTGGAAAGCGCTTCTCCTCGTCCCACTTCGCCGCATGTGGCTTCAGCTCTTTCTCGGCAAAATCACGGCAAGTCTGCTGCAGCATCCGCTGCTCTTCGCTCAACTCGATCTGCATTGCTCATTCCTCTTGGGTGTTTCAAAGGGGGCGGGCATCAGCACCGGCCCCCAGGGTCTGTACGCGCAAGGCAAGTTAGTACGGGCGTCACTTGCCGGAAAACTCGGCTTTCCTCTTCTCCACAAAGGCCTTCATCCCCTCCTTCTGGTCAGAGGTTCCGAACAGGAGCCCGAAGGCCTGCTGCTCGAGCTGATTGGCCGCCCACAAGCTTTCATCGAAGCCCATCTCCGTGACCCTCTTTGCCTGGGCAATCGCAAGAGGCGGCTTGGAGGCTAGCTTCCCCGCGATTTCGCGTACCTTCTCCTTCAGCTCCTCGTGAGGGAATACCTCTAGAACCAGTCCGATCTCCTTGGCCTTATCCGCCGCAATCATGTCGCAGCCGTAGACAATCTCACGGGCCCTGGAGAGGCCGACCCGGCGGATCAGCCTCTGGGTGCCGCCGAAACCCGGTATGACACCGAGGTTCACCTCGGGCTGGCCCAGCTTGGCCTTGTCGCTGGCATAGGCAAGATCGCAAGCAAGCATGATCTCGCAGCCGCCACCGAGGGCGAAGCCGTTGATGGCCGCGATGACGGGAAAGGGGGCCTCGGCGATGAGGTCGAGCACCCTATGA